>SLFT01000053.1 GCA_007124105.1 Candidatus Hydrogenedentota bacterium
ATGACAGACGGGTAGAAATCCGCCTACGGCGTCCTTGGGCGTCGCGACGATGGCCGGATCGAGCATTTCGGCGAGGTCGTTCCAGTCGTCAGGCGGCCCAAAGAAAACCGCAATGGCGCCCCCCTTTACCTGCGCGAGTATCTGCATCAGGTCGTTGTCGGGATAGGCTCGGATGGTATTGGCCAGGGGGGGAATGATGTGTATCGGCGCAAGCAGGTTGTCAGGCTTTGCAAATTCGGATATTGTCTCGCCCCATTGTTTGAAAGGGTCGAATATGTGTACAGATGTTTCGGAGGGCGGCGCCGGTTCATAAACGTGAAATTCCTGTGACGCTTCGGCGAGCACGGTCATACCTTGCATGAGCCGCACCACGAAACGATGCGTTCCTGGCGATCCTGACGCGGCGACTGCGCCGCTCCACAATTCGCTTTGATGGCGCGGCAACTTGATGCCCCGCTTCTTTTTCCACAACACCTGGTTGGTGGGACCCACCACCTGTAATGATACATCGGCCATGTCGAAAACGTTTTCCTCGTTGGCAAGCAATACGGTCAACGCTGTTTTCTCGCGAGGCCGCAGATTGGTTTTAGCCAAAAAGATCAACGGACGTATACGCTGCTGTACCTTGGCCAGGCATGACAGCGCGGGTTTTGGGCGGCGCCACCGGTCAAGAAATCCGGCGCAAAATTCGTGGCCGGCATCCGACAACTGAGTATAGCAATATCCCTGTACCTTTGCGTTTGCGCGGATAGCGTCAAATTGAGCCTGGATAGCGTCGCATTGCAGTTCCTGGGCGGCCTTAAAAAAGCCGGACATATCCCCGAACAGTTTGTCCAGTCCGCGCTCGCGAAACCCCTGGTAACAGGCGTCAAGCATCTTTTGAAGAAATCTGGCGTCTTTCAATCGTTCACGGTCGTCCCCATAGTGGGTGAGTACATCCTCGATGTCTTCTGGGCCGCCAAAACCGAATTCGGAGATGATGGTCAGCTGATCGGGTTCGCCGCTGTTCTTGTAATACTCGCGAATGCGGTTGTCCACGGGCGCGCGCTGATAAATATGCAAGTCGTCGTAGACGGTGAATGTGTCGCGGAAAGGGCGCATCATGCGCGACGGTTCGCGCGTGGCGTTCACGCCCGCGCTGTCGTCAATAATGACCCGGGTCGGGTCCAGCGTCCGCGCCAGACGGCACAGGTCGTCCTTGATGTTCTGCGCGCCGCCGTGGGTAACGTACTTGGCGTTGCCTGTTTCGTTGAGCATGCCCCAAATCACCACCGACGGATGGTTGCGGTCGCGCAGAATCATTTCGCGCACCGACGCCTCACAGCGCGCGCGCATATAGTCGGAATCCTTGATCCAGCCGATGGATGGTTCCTCGTACAGAAGCATGCCCATTTCGTCCGCGAGATCAAGGATAATTTTCGGCGCGGGCTTGATGTGCAACCGCATCATGTTGAAGCCCGCCTCTTTGGTCAACGCAATCTCGCGACGGGCCATCGCTTCATCCACGGGCGTAACAAGTGTACGCGCATAGTCGGGTTGATACAATACGCCCTTCACGAAAATGGGCCGATGGTTCAGATGGAAACGATTATCCTTTACCGTGAACTCGCGCATGCCAAAACGAGCAACAACGCTGTCGAGAACAGCGCCGTCTGCTGCGCATATTTCAGCGCGCAGCCGGTATAATACCGGCGTATCGGGATGCCACGGATCGAAGTCCGGTGTATCAACCGTGATTGTGCCGGGCGCGCCCTCGCCGCGCCACGGATGATCCTCGATAAGCAACCGGATACAAGCGTTTTCTGGAAGTTCCGAAGCCGCGACTTGGGCCACAATCCGTTCGCGACGCAGGTCGGGCTGGATAAACACATCGGTGATCCGCATAAGGGGCATGCGGCGCAACCATACATCGCCCCATATCCCCCCAAACGACCAATAACCAATTTCCTTGGCGATGGGGAGTTCCAAGGGCTGGAAATGGCCGAAACCATCGGAACCTTTCGGGTCTATCACACGCACGGTCACACGGTTTGCGCCCGGTTGCAGCGCGTCACTCACATCCAGTGAAAAGGGGGTATAGCCGCCCTCATGAGCGCCGACCGCCACGCCATTCATCCAGACCTCCGCGTAATAGTTCACGCCATCGAAACACAGTTCAACCCGCGATTCGCGCCACGCTTCAGGAACATCCACGGTACGGAAATACCAGCCGACGCCGTCATAATCCGGAATCCATAAGTCCCATACGGACGGTACGCGCACCGTGAGCGCGTCGCCCGTGGGCGGCGTCTCGAACCAGTGTTCACGAACGCCCCGGTTCTCGGGGTCTGTGAGCAGCGTCCACGCGCCGCCAAGATTCAACTCTTCACGCAATTCGACCATGCTAAACCTCTGTAAGAAGAAAGGAAAACGCCCCTGAACAGCGCTAGTCTATGCATACGGGATGGTCAATGCAAGTTTACATTGGTATTGCCGGACGTTGTTATGACAATACGCCCCGGTTGCCGGTGTCCATAGTGTCCATATTCAAAATACGGCATCCGCAAACAACATTATCATTACCGATTCGCCTCACGATAGTTGTAAAGATACATGTCAAGATTTTGGGCAAGTTCTGAAGGCGGCTTCTCCCACTGTTCTCTCGCGACAGAAGCGCCAAGGCGGCATACCATCTCCCAGGCCGGCGCCGTTGCAGACTCATCAGGCGCATCGGCTGCTGCCATGGCTTGTACCGTAGTTTCAGGTTGTTCATCCTGTTCTCGGGGCAGGGGAGACTGTCTTGAATGCTTCACACTGTCAAACTCCCGTATTAATTCATAGAACTGGCGTATCGGAATAATAACGCCCGTTCTATTGCCTTTGTTGTCAAGCACAAATTGTAAATCTAAATCTTTCACGTTATTCATCAGGCTACTCCTTGTCACGTGAGAGCCTTCGCATACTGTCGTTTGTAGTATGCCAAATTCTCCGCAAAAAGTAAAGGAAGCATATAATGCGTTGCGTTGGCCTGAACGGCAGCCGTCCATCCAGTCCATCCAGTCAATCCGGTCAATCCGGTCAATCCGGTCCACCGGGGGCGGCGCTATCTGCTTTGTCCAGCGAAATTCTTCTAGCGCCGTGCCAACTGAAAAAGTTTATTCCTTTTGGAAAAACCGCAATCGCTTTGCTATGCTGTATGTTATCAGGTTGATCTTGCGTACGTACAGGAAACAGCGTTTACTTGAAAGGAATACAGATATGACGAAAAAGCATGAGGGAAGCAACAAGAAGAGTCGCGGCCTTTCGCGACGGTCGTTTTTAGGCGCATCGGCGGCGGGCGCCGGCGCGGCGTTGCTGGGGTTCCCGGCAATTGTCCGTGGCCAGAATCTCAACGAAAAACTCAACATTGCCATGATTGGCGTTGGCGGACGGGGCGCGGGCAACCTGGGCGGGGTGGCCAGAGAAAATATTACGGTGCTGTGCGACGTATGCGAAAAGAATCTTGGCGGGATTGCCCGTCACTTTCCCGACGCGCGCGTGGAGAAGGATTTCCGAAAGATTTATGATCATCCTGATGAGTTTGACGCCGTGGTCGTGAGCACCTGCGAACATACCCATGCCTTCGCTACATTGCCCGCGTTGCAGTTGGGCAAGCATGTATATTGCGAGAAGCCATTGACCCACGGCATCTGGGAATCGCGCGTGATTCGCGAAGCGGCCGCCGAAGCCGGCGTGGCCACGCAGATGGGCACCCAGATACACGCGGAAAACAACTACCGGCGCGTGGTCGAACTGATTAAGACCGGCGCCATCGGCGCGGTAAGCGAGGCGCATGTGTGGGTGTCGCGCGCCTGGGGCTGGCATGGCAGCGAGGAAGCCGCGCGCGACGCGGAAGACATTGTATTCGTGCAGGACCGTCCGGAAGAGACCCATCCCGTGCCGGACAATCTGGACTGGGACTTGTGGATCGGCCCCGCGCCCATGCGGCCCTTTAACGAAGTGTACGTGCCGGGACCCAAATGGTATCGCTGGTGGGATTTCGGCAGCGGCACCATGTCAGACTTGGGCAGCCATTTTATTGATCTGCCCTTCTGGGCGCTTGACTTGGATTATCCGTTGACCATTGAAGCGCAGGGACCGCCGCCGCATCCGGACCTTGCGCCCGCGTCCATGCAGGCCACCTACGAATACGGAGCGCGCGGCGAACGCGGCCCGCTTACACTGACCTGGTATCAGGGCCGCGAGAAACCGGAAATATGGAAGGAAGGCAAAATTCCCACCTGGGACGACGGGATTCTGTTCATTGGTGAAAAAGGGATGCTCCTGTCCAATTACGGACGCCATCTGCTGTTGCCCGAAGAACAGTTCGCCGACTTCGAGCCGCCCGAACCCTTTATCCCGGAGTCGCTGGGGCATTATGCCGAATGGATTCACGCCTGCAAAACCGGCGAACCGACTACCTGCGACTTCGCCTATTCAGGACTGCTCACCGAAGCCAACCATCTGGGCAATGTGGCCTACCGGCTCGGAAAAAAAATCGAATGGAACCACGAAGAACTGCGCTGTCCCAACGCGCCGGAAGCGGACGCCCTCATTCGACGCGAATACAGAGACCCCTGGAAACTGGTGTAAACGGAAAGCGGGAGCAGTGGCAGGTTCTCGAATTCCATTTGGGAATCTAATAGTTCACACAGATGTATTTTGTATCCTCTGTGACGGGGGTATTGGCAGATGATGCAAGCATGCTAAGAGAAAGTAGGACTTCAAGAAGGATTGCATTGCCCAATGGGAGTTTGGGGACGCGAGAAAACAATTACAGAGAAGAGGAACGCATCATGCGCCAACAATTGATACATAGAAT
>SLFT01000183.1 GCA_007124105.1 Candidatus Hydrogenedentota bacterium
AGTGCCACTGCCCGGACGCGACGGGCGCGTCGGGCACATACACCGTCATCTCCAGGTCGGATACCCGTATCGCAGCGTCATCCGGGAAAGCGGCGTCTTGAGAGTATTCCAATATCCAGCGTTCCACGTCGCCCGAAGGCAACCACACAAAGGCGGGCGGATTGGTTGCGGAAACGGCCTTGTCAGCGGGCGCATAGGAAACCTCATTCGGCTCGGGTGCGCGGTCGAGTTCAATGGCTGCGGACGCTTTCGTCGCCATCCCGAAACAAACCGCGCATAGCGCAAGCGCACACAGACTATTGACAAACAAGATACGCTTCTTCGTTTTCTGCAGTGCTGACATGACAGGGCTCCTTGATCGTTTATGGCGCTTATCCCAGCAACAGTTCATTAGCCGGCCGATTTTATCAAACCATCCGCCCACACCCTGACTTTTGCCGTATAGTCAAGCAGCAATGCCGACGATAAAAGAGGGGTCTGAGGCGGTAGTGGAATACCGTAGCGCAGTTCCACCGCATATCGAGTCAATTTCTGAACGCTCTCAAGTTCTGGTGGAAAGAGTAGATGATTATCGTTAAGCACATCTATAAGTTCCAGAATATCATGCGTTTTTCTGTATACAACGCCGTTGCGGGCCAGTACCGCTTTCATACGTTTTTCCACGGATTGCTGCGCGTGGAATCCCAGGATTTCGTTGGGGACTTGCTCGTCTTCCGCAAGACGGCGCAACGCATATTCGTCTTGATCCGCTTTTTGCATAAGCAGCGTCGTCAATTCTCTCTCATGCATGACAGACGCGTCCTTCTTGCCTGGCTTCATAATATACGGTGCCGGGAGTATCGCACCATTTTTCATACGTTTCGGTGTCTGTTACGAAGATGTCCACAGGGACACGCAACGGGCGCAGTTCCGCTCGGAGGCGCACCGCTTCTTCTTGATAGTGGGGCGTAATGGGTTCGACAATAAGAAAATCAAGGTCACTGTCGTCATGATGGTCGCCACGGGCGTACGAGCCGAAAAGTATAATGACGGCGTCGGGCGCCGCATCTCGCAACCGCTTTACCGCTTCATGGATAATATCATTGTCAATCAGCCTGGTCATTGCATAAGTCTCGATGTAAAAGAGTGTTAACGCGTATATTTCACCCCCGCCATGGCGTGGGTAAAATATACGGGTTAATCGTTTATGACGCTTGTTCAAGCATACCTGTATTACACAAAGGCGATCAAACAGACGCGCTACCCCGATGATCCGGCGGCGTATCGGGTGGCGAAAAGAGGATTGTCGGCATGGTCGTCGCGAAGTTGTTTTGACAGTTCCGCCACTATCTCGGGGTGGGCGTCGGCAATGTTCATGGTTTCGTGGGGATCATTTTTATGATCGTACAATTCCACCTGCGCCACTGTTCCGTCCCTGTTGCTCCATTCCACAATGCGATACGCCGCAGTGCGCAGGGTCAGGGCGATAGCGCCGCGTCGTCGCCAATATCCGTAGGCGCCGGGTTTGTCCGGGGGCGCCACGCCATGAATCGTAGGCAGCAGCGAGACGCCGTCCAGGCCCGCCGGCGGCGTCAGGCCGCAATAGGCCGCAAGGGTGGGATAGATGTCCAAAGAGTCCACTGGATGGGGGACAGGCGTTTCCTGGACAACAGTGCCGGGCAGGGACATCACAAGCGCGCTGCGCAGCGAGAAATCGAAGGTGGTGTGCTTGCCCCACACATACAGGTCGCCAAGATGAAACCCATGATCGCCCCACACCACCACCGCGGTATTGTCGCGCAGCCCAAGCCGGTCCAGTTCGTCCAGCAGGGCGCCGATCAAGGCGTCCACATAACTGACGCAGGCAAAATAGGCGTGACGCAACAAACGGGTTTCTTCTTCCGTTGCCTCTTCCGGATTGTTCAGCGCGGCGTAGTTATTGTTCAGTTCATTGTTCTTGTGAAGGCTCAGACCAGGGTCTACATTTTTGGGCGGGTCCGGGTGTTCCGGCAGCGGGATGGCGTCTCTGTCGTATAAGTCCCAGTACTTTTTCGGCGCGCAAAAGGGTAGATGTGGCTTGTAGAATCCCACGGCCAGGAAAAAGGGTTCATGCTGGAGCGTGTTCAGTTCCTTGATGGCCGCTTCCGCAATCAAGCCGTCTGGATAGCCCGTATCCGGTACGTCGGCGGCCTCCCAGGCGGGCATCTTCTCTTCTGTGTAACTGCGCGTTTTGCCGTCCGCGTATCCGAAGAAAGCGGACCAGCCGTCGCCCCATTCCCCCGTGGGCGCGTAGGCGCGGTCCCATGCCAGGGGCAGTTCCAGTTCCCCGTCGTCCGGGCCGTCATAAATCATGTTGCCCCCGTCGTCAATACGGCGGCTTGGCTTGGCCTCGCGCAGGCCAGTCGGGCTGTGGCTTACCTTGCCAACGCTCACGGTTGTATACCCGTTTCGACGGAACAGGTCCGGCAGGGAGTTGGCCTTACCGGTATCTTCGCGGGGGAGCGCGTCAAACGCGCTGTTGCCAAGGGCCTGCATTGTGCGTGGACGCGCCCCGGTCAACAGACTGCATCGCGACGCGCCGCATGTGGGCACGGAACAAAAATGGTTCTGGAACACAACGCCCGATTCCGCCAATTGGTCGAGATGCGGCGTTATCATGAAGTCCTTGCCGTAACAGGACAACTGCGGACGCAGGTCGTCCACACAGATAAACAATACATTGCGCGGACGCTCCGCTGCGGCCCGGTCGCTCGTCGTCCCCGCCGCCACGCCCGCCGCGCAGGCGCCCGCGGCGGCGCTTTGCAGAAATGTTCTTCTTGAAATCGTGTCGTTGGTCATAACAGGGGAACTCCTTTTTCTGTACCGGTTCCTTACAGGAAAACGCAACCCACGGCGATTCATAACGCTCTGTTGCCGGGGATACATGAATCGCCAACTCTTTCCGCGCAGGCGCCGTTATTGTGACGCGGCGCCTTGCATCGTGTCAAGAGAAAACATCCAGCATAAGGGAATATACCAAATATCCTCCGGACAGCGCACAAAGCGGTCCAGTATACGGGTATAACGGCTAGAAGAAAGGACTGCGTCGTGGAAATCAACCGATGCGCGTCAAGGGAGATGCGGTATCCGTCAATAGGGTCAACGGTCAAGCGGGGGCGTTCCCAGGCCCTCCATGCCCACCACCACCACCAGCATATTCCTTAGGGATTGCTGGTGGTGGTGGTGGTGGCTTTTCGCGTATCACCTCCCCACACCCTGTCCCCTGATCCCTGTTCCCTGCACCCTGTTCCCTGCCCCCTGTCCTTGACTTCCCCCACTCATATTGCTACACTGATCCTGTAATAAGGGAGTATCGCTTATGTCCGTTCCACCGCTCGTTGTTGATCTCGTTGACCGTTTCCGACGCAATGAAGACGCCTACCGTTCTGGACGCTACAACGAAACACAGGTGCGCCGCGAGTTTATAGACCCCTTCTTTGAATGTCTGGGCTGGGACGTGAACAACCGCAAGGGCTACGCCGAGGCCTATAAGGACGTGGTACACGAGGACGCCCTTGATGTGGACGGCGTGAAACGGGCGCCTGACTATTGTTTCCGCATCGGCGGCGCGCGCAAGTTTTTCCTGGAAGCGAAAAAGCCGTCCGTCAACCTGCGCGACGACATCTCGCCCGCCTACCAGCTGCGCCGCTACGCATGGACAGCGAAACTGCCCATCGGCATCCTCACCGATTTCGAAGAGATGGCCGTCTACGACGGACGGGTCAAGCCCGCGCCCACGGACAAGGCGGCCACCGCGCGCATCCTCTATCTCACGTACACGGACTACCCGGAACGGTGGGAGGAACTGGAGAGCAAGTTCGCCCGCGAAAGCATCCTGCGCGGCGCTTTCGACCAGTACGCCGACGCCGCCAAAGGCAAGCGCGGCACCGCCACCGTGGACGTGGCCTTCCTCGCCGAGATCGAAGGATGGCGCAACCAGCTCGCGCGCAATATCGCGCTGCGCAATCCGAACCTCGACCAGCGCGGCATGAACGACGCCGTGCAACGCACCATTGACCGCATCATCTTCCTGCGCCTGTGCGAGGACCGGGGCATCGAAGACTACGGCCAACTCCAGAAATGCGCCGAGGAACCGGGCATCTACGACGCGCTCAAGGGCCTGTTCATCCAGGCGGATTACCGCTACAACTCCGGACTGTTCCATTTTGAGCACGAAACGGGACGGCCCCGGCCTGACCGCATCTCGCTCGACCTGGCGGTGGACGACAAAGCGCTCAAACCCATCCTGAAAAGCCTCTATTACCCCGACAGCCCCTACGAGTTCTCCGTCATGCCCGCCGACATCCTCGGACAGGTCTACGAACAGTTCCTCGGCAAGGTC
This sequence comes from Candidatus Hydrogenedentota bacterium, assembly GCA_007124105.1. GTDB lineage: Bacteria > Hydrogenedentota > Hydrogenedentia > Hydrogenedentales > CAITNO01 > SLFT01. The sequence goes on from SLFT01000183.1 coordinate 4,361, forward strand.
ATCCGGCTTACACCGTCCCATCAGGCGAAGGTCGAGGAAAAACCCGAAGTGCGCAAGGCCGGCGGCGTCTATTACACGCCCACCTATATTGTGGACTACATTGTCAAAAACACCGTGGGCGCGCTGCTCGACGGCAAGAAACCGGCGCAGGTGGACGGCTCGCGGAAGAATGCGCCGCCCCTGCGCGTGCTCGACCCCGCATGTGGCTCGGGCTCGTTCCTCATCGTCGCCTACCAATTCCTGCTCGACTGGTACCGAGACCACTACGCAGCCACAACGCCGGAAAAACACTGCAACGGCAAAAACCCGAAACTGCGCCGCATCGGCGAACGGGACTACGCCCTCACTGTGCCCGAACGCAAGCGCATCCTGCTACAGCATATCCATGGCGTGGACATTGACCCGCAGGCCGTGGAAGTCACCAAACTCTCCCTGCTCCTCAAAGTCATCGAAGGCGAAACCGCCGAAACCCTCGG
>SLFT01000427.1 GCA_007124105.1 Candidatus Hydrogenedentota bacterium
ACCCTGTGTCATGCCAAAGCCATACAGGTTTTCAGCGGCAGGAATTGGTGCATTTGCAAGGGGCCCAAAAAGTCACCGTTCCGGACATGTCAGGATACGGGCACTATGTCCACGGATAAGGCTGGAAAAATTCGTACGGCAATCCACTTCGTCCACATATTTCAGTACGTCGTAAGGGCGCACTGAGATATGTGGGCATGAAAAAAACTACAACCTGAAAATAGGCGTGGACTCAAGTTCGTAGTCTACTCTGTAGTTGGGGGCATTGACGTTATGGATAGTGGCCTTGGTGCGGAAGAAATTGTAGTCAACTTTTAATTCCGTTATCGTGTTCCCCACTTTTATGGAAACGATGCGGTCGCGGCGATTATACGTCCACGTAAAATCCACTGTGACATTCAACTGCTTGAGGTCATCCGCTGTCGCGTCCTTTTTGAAAGGCGCCATTTCACCCGTCTTATCCCTGGAAAACTCGTAAGACTTGGACAACAACAAAGACTGGTTGACAGCAGTCCATCGGCCCACAATCGGCGGATCGATTATGGGCAGGCGACACCCCGAACTTCCAAGCAAAAGGGCCACAACGACAAAAGCAAGCGTCATCTTTTTCATTCTGGGAACTCCTTATTGTTGTGTGCTGCATGACTGATGCAACATCTTGTTGAACATTCGCTCACATATACCACCAGATTCTTGTTGGGCCTATCAATGCTGCCGCTCCTTATCTTGCATCACATAGTTTATCACAGAATGATAGCGCATAGCAGATGAAAAGCGATCTGGCATAGCGCTTGTTCGCCGTGATTAACGGGACGACGTCAAATGCATATATGCGGCCGGAACTTCCGGCTAGGCTAACCCGGGTTAAACGACTTATTCGTTTAGCGCGTCGGAATCGGCGCCAGGCGGACGCAAGTGCCGTTACCTGCCCGAACTATTGAAAACGAATGTCGTACGAGGCACGAAGTTTCCGGATAAGGCCGTTTACTTTCGCACGCGCGGCGACGGGAACCACCAGTAAGCCCGTGCCCTTCTCACCGGAGGTCTCATCAAGCAGAACCGGCGTAACACCCTGCGCACGCAATGGCGCCGCTATAGATTTAAGGAGCGCGAGGTTGTTGCTGGTGTACGCCGCCATGGTGGACTCAGCCCATGTGGCTTCGGGCAGAGATGTCTCGGTCTTAGCCTTCGATTCACGAGCGCGTTTGACCTTCTTGCCAGATGGCAACAGCGACTTATGCAGGGAGGCATTGGAATGCAAGATAGATGCGGGCACCTGTTCGAGCGCCTCAAGGCGGTTGAATGCGTCAGCGGCGCTTGTAACCATGGCGAAGCGGGGCGAGATGATATGTGTTACAACGTCGTCGAGTTCCTTAAGCATCAATGCGGCGAAGTCCGGCTCGAGGTCTCGCATTTCCATGAGAGAAACGTCCTCGAACACGACGCATTTCTCGGCGTGGCCTATCCACTCGGCGATATCGGCGGCGACGTTTCGCGGAACTTGGCTAGCGGAATGCGCCGCAACGTCGGCGAGCACGTCCGTCAGGGGGATTGCGTTGGGATTCGAGGTAAGCGTCTCAACGGTCTTTTTGCGGCTGAGTTCGAGAATGTGCGTGTGATGGTGACTGGACTTGAGCTCAGTGTATGGGGCGAGTCTGGCAAGGACCGTGTCAGGGTACAGCAGGGCTTCGACGAGGATCGTAAAATCCGGCGAAATTGTAACCTTCACATCATCCACGTTCGCCATGCCCGCATTCAGGACCGCCCCCAGTTTTTCGGTCACAGTGAAAGATTTGATGAAGTTGGGCGGGTCTGGGACAAGGCTCAACGGGTTCGTGGCGTCCTGATATTCTAATTGGACGAATTGCATAAGCACCGGGATTTCCTCGAGGAAGTACGCTAGATAACGTCCCTCGGCGCGAAAAAAAGCGTCTGGTTCTTTTTCTGAAATCTCCCGACTCGATGTCCAGTCCTTTACCTGATTGCCGTCTTTCTCCTTGTACCGGTACTCATAAAGACATTCATAAACAGGGCGGGGAGATTCTTGCGGCGGCTTGTACAGGCGTGAACTCTGCGCCTGGCGCTTAGGGGATTTTTCCGGTTTACGCTCATGATCAATGATAAGGTTCGGCTCCTCGCGCTGGACGCGCTCGACAAGTTCCTCGAACGGCACGGGCTGGCCCGTGGGGTACGATGCCAATATGGCCAGGAGGCGACGGCGCACCTGAGACAGGTCCATGCGCGAGGCGGCGCCAACAGCCGAGCCGGAAATGTCGAAACGGTGTTGTGTGCCCAACAGCGACGCCTCATAGAATTCGTTGGCGTTCCCGTTAATCAATACGTCCAAGATACGCCGCTCCTTTCCAGAAGATGTCAGCGCGAGGTATTTTTTCAGGGCGCCATTATTAACGCTTATGTAGTTGTCCGGATAACTCTCCGTTTGGCTGGTATACCCGACATAGATGCCTTCGGTAGCATAAGACGCCAACCCAAGCCGCCGGGCAAGGTCGCAAATCCATTCCGCCCAATACCCCTCTTCGTCTTCGATTTCGCGGATGGGCTCGGGCGCATTGAGGAGTTTGGCGAGCCGTTTGCGGTCTCCTTGCGGAATCTGGTTGTCGCGATAACTTCGTTTAATCTGGCGCTCCTGCGCGTATTTGATAAAGAGCAGCAGGTCCCGGCGGACGTTAAAGTCCAGAGGCGAGCAATCACGCGCGGGGGTCGTGCGCTTCTCAGCCATTAAAACATCTCCTTGTTCGTATCGGTTCTTTCTTTCCTAGCCGATGGCGGCATGATCTTGGGCTTGAATCCCTTTTTCTTAACGAAGGCCAATAGTTCATCAAGATGGTTGCGGCCAACAGCATACCATCCTGTTCCCAAGGCGGCAAGACGCGGATTCCCGCTGTCGGGCCCATACTCGGCGAGCAGCACGGCTTCGATGTCGGAACCGCCCAGTTTAAGCGCGGAAACATTGTCGTGGATCACCCATTTGCCTTCGCGCTCGGCCACAGTGTCAAATGCCTGACGATACACTGCGGAACATCGCAGGAGGTTCTGAATTGCCGCCGTCTCACACAGGCTCTCGCGTTCACGGCCAATCCACTTCAGTGAAGGCCTGGCGCGCAGTTTCCCCTTCTCTACGACGAGTGTGGAGATGCGCGCGATGGTCAGTAGTTCCGGGAGCGTGACGGCGCTGAGCGGCGCCGCAACTCCCTGGTCGGCGTCGCGCCAGTTGGCGAAGACAGGCGCGCTTTCTATATCCGGGTCATACGAATTGGGAACCAGAAGACGATCCTCGTCCGCGTCGGCGAAGGCCAGGAATCCCAGATGTTCTCCCGACTCCAAGAAAGCGTCCCGGGCATCTTCAGGCATCGGACATTGAAATATATCAAAAGCCTCGAAAAGTTGCGTGGCGCGAAGCCCGTGTCCCGGTTCTATGGCATTGAGGATATAGCCGCGCGCCTTTACATAATGGGTTCTGATGGAATCTACCATGTAATCGGATTCCCCATAGAAGCCGCGCGCAACCGTGTCCCCGGCGTGATGCGCGCGTTGCTTTTTGGCGCTGCCGATACTAAGCCAGTTCTTGAAAATAGCGGTGCGCAGGTACTCGAGCGCCGGACGTTCCTTCTTGTTCATCTCCAAGATTCCATTCTTGATGGAAGCGGTGGGGAACAGGCTGCTCCAATCTGGCGAAGCGCTACAAGCGGCGGCCTCTCGGGACGCGAGTAAATCAGCGCGCAGGAGGGCCATGGCCGCCTCGGCCCAATCACGAAAAGCAGGCGGCGGCGCAGCCGGCTCAAAGTCAACTGGCAGCTGCGGCAACGCCTCCGCCACTGCGGGCGGCAGCAGTACGTACATCCGGGCAAAACGGCTCTCGCATTGCTCGCGCGTATCCCGAGCCAGCAGGAGCCCTTTGTTAATCAACGCTTCCTGGATTCGCTTAAAGCGGGTCTTGAATGCGGACGCCACATAGGCCTTATTCTTGAAGCCAAAATAGTATTGGAGTTCCATGGCATTGATTGGTTTACGGGCGCATCGAACCGTGTGCAGGGCCCACAGGGCTTGTGCGTCCAGCGTAGCCAGAGCGTCATGAACCCCCTCCGGTTCCAGTAAGCGCATTTCCACAAAATCCGCCAGCGCCTCTTTGCCTTTCACTTTCGGCGCTATGAAGCCGCGCGCCTGGCATATCCGCTTGAGGTCGCTGGCGTTGCAAATGTCGTGGCAGGTCTCATACGCCCACCTCTGAATATCCGTATCTTGAATTATTGGCATCGTATTTGTGTCCCTCTACAGGCAGTTCTGGCGAGCATCGTCTTCCAATGCCTCGGCAAGATTTTCCGCATCCACAATATCATACGCGTACCCTTGTTCGGTAAGAAAGCGTTGGCGGTTCCGCGCAAATTCAATTTCGCTGGTGTCTCGTGTCGTCAATGTATAAAAATGAGCGATGTTCGCGTTGGATTTTGGGCGAAGAATCCGTCCAAGGCGCTGGGCTTCCTCTTGACGCGATCCAAATGTTCCCGATACCTGGATGGCCACCTGCGCATCGGGCAAGTCCAGCGCGAAGTTGGCCACCTTCGATACCACCAGCACCGGGATGCTCCCCTGGCGAAATTCCTCGAAGATCATGTCGCGCTTTTTCTGGGGAGTACTACCGTGGATGATGGGCGCATCGAGTTCCACGGCCAGCATCTCGAGTTGTCTGATATACTGCCCGATAACGAGTACGCACTCGCCCTCATGACAGCGCAATATGGCATGAATGCATGCCAGTTTGTCCGGGTTTTCCGAGGCTATACGAAAACGCGTCCGCTTGTCGGC
>SLFT01000335.1 GCA_007124105.1 Candidatus Hydrogenedentota bacterium
CCCCAGTTCATCTGTTGCAGCGCCACCATCGCCAATCCCCGCGAGCTGGCGGAAAAGTTAATCGAAGCGGAGGTGGAACTGGTAGACAACAACGGCGCGCCTTCGGGCGAGAAGCATTTCCTTTTTTTTAATCCGCCTGTGGTCAACCGCGAGCTGGGTATACGCGCCTCGAGTGTGAAACAGGCGGGTCGCCTGGCGGCGTCGCTGCTGTTTCGCGATGTGCAGTCCATTGTGTTTGCGCGCAGCCGTCTGCGTGTCGAAATTATTACCACCTACCTCAAGGAAGCGGTACGAAAGAAGGGCGGCGATCCGGACAAAGTGCGCGGTTACCGGGGCGGCTACCTGCCCACCGAACGCCGCGAAATAGAACGCGGTCTTCGCAGCGGCGCCGTAACGGCGGTGGTAAGCACAAACGCCCTCGAACTGGGCATTGATATCGGCTCGCTGGACGTATGCATTATGTGCGGTTATGCGGGCGGCGTGGCGCGCACCTGGCAGCAGGCTGGTCGCGCGGGCCGACGGGGCAGCGCCGCGCTGGTGGTGCTGGTGGCGTCGAGCGCGCCTCTTGACCAGTATATTATTGGTCACCCGGACTATTTTTTCGGTCAGACCGTTGAAAACGCCACCATTGACGCCACCAATCTGTTTGTGTTGACCAGCCATCTGAAATGCGCCGCGTTTGAACTCCCTTTTAACGAGGGAGACGCATTTGGATTGGACGCGCAAAGCACTGCGGAATTACTCGATTTCCTGGCCGAAAACCGCGTCCTGCGTAAGACAAAGGGGCGCTGGCATTGGAGCGCGGAGACCTATCCCGCTTCGGAGATCAGCTTGCGCACCGCCGCTCCCGGCAACGTGGTCATCGTGGACACCACCGACAACGGCCGGGTCATCGGCGAAGTGGATTATTTTAACGCGCCCGTGGAAGTATACGAGAACGCCGTTTACCTGCATGAGTCGCGGCAGTACACCATAGACCAGCTTGACCTGGAAGACCGTAAAGCTTATGCGCGCCCGGTCGAAGTGGACTATTACACGGACGCCGAGATGAAAGTGGATTTGCGCGTTATTGAACGCGTACGGGAAACGTCCGCGGGAACGGGCAGTAAATGCGCGGGCGAACTCAGTGTTACCTGGTTGCCCACTATCTATAAGAAAATCAAGTTCGGCACCCACGAAAACGTCGGGTGGGGCAACATCCACCTGCCCGAGCAGACCATGCACACCACCGGCTATTGGATTGAATTTCCGGAGGACATTGACGAAACGCAGGGGCTTGGCAAGGAGGGGCTGGGCGAAGCGTTACGGGCGCTGGCCAATGCCCTGCGCCAAGTGGCGCCGGTGCATGTATCCTGCGATCCCAGCGACATTCTCGCCACGTCCAGGCTGCGCGCGCCAGAATCACAGAAGCCGTCTGTGTTTTTATACGAACGCTACCCTGGCGGCGTGGGATACAGCGACAAGTTATACACCCATCATGAGGCATTGCTATCCGCCGCGCTGGCGCTGCTCAGCGATTGCACGTGTAAAACGGGATGTCCCAGCTGCGTCGGCCCCGCCCTCGAATCAGGTACATACGGTAAGAAGGGAGCGATACAGCTGGCGCGGTTTGTTCACAATGGGAATAACGAAGACACGCACGATTAGTATGCGTATACGCAAAAGGGCTGCCAATAAACCCGGCATAGTCTTTTTGCCGTCCGTTGGTCTGCCGTCCGGCGCCGTCAATACCCGACGCGGCCGGCGGCTTTGATTCGCGCCGCAGCTCTGTACAAGGCCAACTCAGCGCGCTGTACGTCTGTTTCCGGCTCCGGCTTGCGCAACCGTTGTTCCGCTCGTTCCCGGGCCTGCTTGGCGCGCTCTTCATCCACGTCCGTGCCGGCCTCGTAAGAGTCGGCCAGGATAAGCGCTTTCTCGGGTTCAATTTCGGCGAAACCGCCGCTGGTCGCAAAAAAATGCTCTTCGCCTGCTTTATCCTGTATGAGCAACACGCCTGGTACAAGGGTTGTCAACAGCGGGGTATGGCCATATCGAACCGAAAATATACCGTCCTCGCCGGGGCACAAAACCTCTTGTGCCTCGAATTCCGTCTTCAGTTTTTCGGGCGCGCATATTTCCACGCGAATCGTCTGGCTCATCGTCAGTCTTCTTTCTGCATGCGTTCCGCTTTTTCAAGCACATCTTCTATAGCGCCGCAATAAAGGAAAGCGGCTTCGGGAAGCTGATCGTGCTTGCCGTCAAGAATCTCTTGGAAACTGCGGATGGTGTCTTCCACTTTCACATATTTACCCGGCATGCCCGTAAACTGCTCAGCCACATAGAAAGGCTGCGACAGGAAACGCTGAATGCGGCGCGCCCGTCCGACAACCAGTTTCTGTTCTTCAGACAATTCGTCCATGCCGAGAATCGCAATAATATCCTGCAGGTCCTTGTATTGCTGCAAAATTTCCTGCACGTCGCGGGCGATGCGGTAATGCTCTTCACCCAGCACACGCGGGTCCAGGACGCGACTTGTCGAATCGAGGGGGTCCACGGCGGGATAAATGCCAAGCTCGGCGATCTGACGGGACAACACGGTAGTGGCATCCAGATGAGCGAACGTTGCCGCCGGAGCGGGGTCTGTCAAGTCGTCGGCGGGCACGTACACAGCCTGCACCGATGTGATGGACCCTTTTTTGGTGGTTGTGATCCGCTCTTGAAGTTCGCCCATTTCAGTAGCGAGCGTAGGCTGATATCCCACGGCGCTGGGCATACGCCCCAGCAGCGCGGACACCTCGGAGCCGGCCTGGGTAAAACGGAAGATGTTATCAATAAAGAGAAGTACGTCCTGGCCCATTTCATCGCGGAAATACTCGGCGACAGTCAGACCGGTCAAGCCGACGCGCGCGCGCGCGCCGGGCGGCTCAGTCATCTGGCCGTAAACAAGGGCTGTCTTATCAAGCACACCGGACTCTTTCATTTCGAGCCACAGGTCGTTGCCTTCGCGGGTGCGTTCGCCCACGCCGGAGAATACCGAATAGCCGCCATGCTGCTGGGCAACGTTGTTGATGAGCTCCATAATGAGCACGGTTTTGCCCACGCCCGCGCCGCCGAACAGACCGGTCTTGCCGCCTTTGGAATAGGGAGCAAGCAGATCAATAACCTTCAGCCCGGTCTCGAACATCTCTGTCTGGGTGTCAAGATCGTCGAAATTTGGGGCGGGGCGGTGTATCGGCCAACGTGTCTCTGTGTTGATCGGGCCAAGCTCGTCAACGGGTTCGCCAATAACGTTCAAAATGCGTCCAAGCACTTCGTCGCCAACGGGCGTCGTAATGAATGTGCCGCTGTCCTTGACTTCCACGCCGCGCACCAGTCCGTCCGTGCTGTCCATGGCAACGGTGCGCACTGCGTTTTCGCCCAAATGCAGCGCAACTTCGCAAATCAATACGCCCTGGTCTTCGCGATCGATTTCGAGCGCCGCATATATCGGCGGCAATTCGCCCGAGTCGAATTTAACGTCCACTACGGGTCCGATAACCTGTGTAACTCGACCTACGTTCATGTTCTCCTCCAGTGGGGCGCCGGCCGCGCCCGCGCATCGGTATGTTTGCGCTGTTCGCGCTGTTGTTTACAGCGCTTCCGCGCCACTGACTACTTCAATCAATTCCTTGGTAATGGCATCCTGACGCGCGCGATTGTACTTCAGCGTCAGACGGTCTATCACTTCGCCCGCGTTGCGCGTGGCGGCATCCATGGCCGTCATGCGCGCGCCATGTTCGCTGGCCGCGGACTCGAACAGTATGCGATGCATTTGTATCCGAATGTTCCGCACCAGAAGCCGTTCAAAAACGGTCTCCTGGTTCGGTTCATACCAATAATCCACTATCAACGGCGGGGCCGCGTCGGCATCGTTATCCGCCTCCGCCCCTGTCTGTTTCTCCGTCGGGTCATTTTCCGGCGCAAACGGCAATAAGCGTTCCACTATTACCGACTGCTGCACCGCCGACTTGAACTCGTTATAAACGCAATAAACTTCGTCCGTATCGCCGAGTTTAAAGTCTTCAACAATATCGTCAATGATATGCGCGGCGGCGCGCATCACAGGGCCATCGTGTATGCCCACGAAAGTGGCGCGCACATTCAATGCGCGACGCTTCAGCAGGTCCACACCTTTACGGCCTACCACGGTGATCTCTACCTCGCGACCGGTAAAACGCTCGTTAATGGCCTTTACGAGACCATTGACAACATTCGCGTTGAACCCGCCGCACAGGCCGCGGTCGGACGTAACCACAACAATACCGACCTTGCCGCCATCGCCTTTGCGCAACAGCGGATGCGTAACGTCGTCAGCCCGCAACGCGATATTGTTCACCAGCTGACGCATTTCGAAGGCATAGGGCCTCGCCTGCACAATCGCGGCCTGGGCGCGGCGCAGCTTGGACGCGGCCACCATTTTCATGGCCCGCGTAATTTTTTGTGTACTCTTGACGCTTACGATGCGCCGTTTTATGTCGCGTAAGCCTGCCATACTGTTCTCGTTTCAGTTATTGTCCGTGATTATTTCGACGCTTCCGCTTTTTGCCGCAGCAGGAACTCGTCGGTAAACTTTTTCAATGTTTCATTGACCCGTTTATTCAGGTCTTCGTCCATTTCTCCACGCGATTCGAGGTCTTTGACAATATCCGCGGCGTCAGTGTCCAGATGGGCAAGGAGATCGCTTTCATAGCGGCCGACATTGTTCAACGCAACCTTATCCAGATAACCTTCGGTGGCGGCGTAAATAATGATCACCTGCTTGACCACCGGCATGGGTTTGTACTGGTCCTGTTTGAGCGTTTCCACCAGGCGGCCGCCGCGGTTCAGCTGCGCCTGGGTCGCCTTGTCCAGGTCGCTGCCGAATTGCGCGAACGCTTCAAGTTCGCGATACTGGGCCAGGTCAATGCGCAAAGAGCCGGCCACCTTTTTCATGGCCTTAATCTGCGCGTTGCCGCCCACGCGCGATACGCTGATGCCGGCGTTAATGGCGGGGCGCACGCCCGAGTAGAAAAGATTCGCCTCCAGGAAAATCTGCCCGTCCGTAATCGAAATGACATTTGTCGGGATGTACGCGGACACATCGCCCGCCTGCGTTTCGATGATCGGCAACGAGGTGAGGCTGCCGCCGCCATGTTCATCGCTCATTTTCGCGGCCCGTTCCAGCAGGCGCGAATGGAGATAGAACACATCGCCAGGATACGCTTCGCGTCCGGGCGGGCGGCGCAGCAACAGCGATACCTGGCGATAGGCCTGCGCGTGTTTCGACAAGTCATCATACACCAACAGCGCGTGCTTGCCCTTGTCGCGAAAATACTCGCCCATGGCCGTACCGGCGTAGGGCGCGATATATTGCAGCGGCGCCGCTTCGGAAGCTGATGCGCTCACCACAATGGTGTAATCCATGGCGCCGTTCTCTGTAAGCTCCTGCACCACGCGCGCCACAGTGGAACGCTTTTGGCCAATAGCCACATAAATGCAGATAACGCCCGCGCCCTTCTGGTTGATGATGGTGTCCAGGGCCAGAGCGGTCTTACCTGTCTGTCGGTCGCCGATGATTAATTCGCGCTGCCCCCGTCCAATCGGCGTCATTGAGTCAATCGCTTTGAGCCCGGTCTGCAAAGGCTCCTTCACAGGCTGCCGCGCCACAATACCCGGCGCAATGCGTTCCACAGGCAAGAATTCACTGGTCTCGATCGGACCGCGTCCGTCCACAGGCTGACCGAGCGCGTCCACAACGCGCCCTATCAACGCCTCGCCCACAGGCACGGACGAAATGCGACCGGTGCGCTTGACTGTATCGCCTTCCGCTATCTTTTCGTATTCGCCAAATAGCACAGCGCCGACATTGTCTTCTTCAAGGTTGAGGACCATGCCGCGCACATCGTGCGGGAATTCGAGCAGTTCGCTGGCCATCGCTTTTTCAAGGCCGAAAATGCGCGCGATGCCGTCGCCGGCCTGTATGACGGTGCCCACCTCGGCGATTTCCACGGAACTCTCGAAGTCGGCTATCTGCCGTTTGATGATATCCGTAATTTCTGTTGCCTGAATCTTCATGTACTGACTCCTGAGCGATTTTTTTATCGCGCCATATTCCGTAACCGCAGTTTATGCGTTATTTTGCGCGCGAATATCGTACGCAAGCGTATACTCGCGCAACTTTTCAATGCGGGTGCGTACACTACCGTCTATTACGGCGTCGCCTATTCGAGCGATCACGCCGCCCAAAATATCGGGATCCGTTTCCCGAGTTACACGTACTTCTTTTCCGGACCATTTTTTGAGCGCTTGCAACAGGCGTTCTTCCTGTTCCTGAGTAGGCTCGGCTGCGGTAAACACCGTTGCGCGCACACGACCCAGTCGCGCGTCCGCCAGCGTATCGTAAACGACTGTCACGTCCGGCAGCAGCGCAATACGGCCTCGCCGCAACAACGCGTCCGCCAGGTTTATCACGGCTTCATCCGTCTCCACGGCGGACAGCACTTCGCGCAATATCTTGCGCCGCATATCCAAATCAATGGCGGGGTTATTCAACACGTTACGCAACGCTTCGGACTCAGAATACAACTCCGCCGCGCCAGCCAACATTTCGCCGGCCCCGTCCAACGCTTCATCCTCGAGCGCGTTGCGCAGCGCCTTGGCGTATCGTTCGGCGATCAGATAATGCTTCATGAGACCTGTTTCTCCAAATCGGCCGTAAACGCGTCAATGAGTTTTGCCTGCAGCGTTTCATTGTCCGTTTCTTTGTACGTCTGCAACAACGCGTTCACCGCCTTATCCACCAGTTCCGCCTTCGCGGCCATCAATGCGGCATGGGCCTCTTCTCTTTTGCGGTCTTCCATTTCGCGGCACATAATCTCAAGGCGACGCTGCTGCTTTTCTTCGAGTTCGTCTGTTTCCCGCGCCAGCCTGGCCTGCGTTTCCGCGCTGATGCGCTCGTCTTCATCGTCAATACGCGCCAGCTTTTCCTGAGCGGCGTTCTTGCGCGCGGCAGCCGCTTCACGGGCATTGCGTATCGCAGCCAGCTTATCGCGCAATTCATGAATCTGGTTGTCAAGCAGTTTCAGCAACGGCGCTTTGCCAAGACGCCACGCAATCCAAACCACGAGTCCGGCATTAAAGAACTGGAAAAATACGGTGTAGAACGTACTGCGCCGACGCTCGCGCCGAAAATCATCTCGTCCCTCGTATTCCTCCAAAAAGTCTATCTGCGCCCATGTGAAGCTTTCCGGTACGCCTTCCATACCAGGCTCGTTGAGATGCGGGCGCTGTGTGTACCGCTTATACGCTTCGCTTTTACTGATATTGAGGTAGCGGTCGTGGTCTTCCCGGTATTCGGCGCGGTACGCGCAGCTCAAATCGCCGGGGCCCAGCGTAATGGCGAACAAAAGCCACACGCCGAAGGCAACAGCAAAATAGCGCTTCAAGAATGTTTTGGTTTCAGCGTTCATGATGCGTCCTCTCTCAGCCCCAGGCGCTGCATCATGGCGTAGGCAACGTCTTCGCTCAATTTCGAGAACTTAGTACGCTGTTTTTCCAGAAAAGCGTTTGCCTCTTCACGCGCTTTTTCCATTTCTTCCTGTTGTTCCCGGCGCACGACATTACGCTTTTCAATATGGCTGTTCTGCGTTTCGCGCAGCGCTTCCTCCAGCGTCTGATGCGCCCGCTTATGGGCCGCCGCCAGCGCCGCGGCATACTCCATCTCGAGTTTTTCCGCAGTCTCCTGGTCGGCCTGCGTCTGTTCTTTTTCGTGGTCAATGCCGCTGTCGCGGTCGTCCATGACCGCCAACAAGGGACGCAGCACCCACCGCGTCATGGCCCACAGAAAGACCAGAAACATCAGCAGTTGCACGACTATTGTAAAATTAAGGTCAACCATAAATGCCTTTTCCTAACGCATCCGTTTCGCGCCGTAGCGGCAAATGAAGCGATAGTTGCGCAAGCGGTCTCAGCCGCCAATAACAAACAGCATTACCAGCGCGATAACAAGCGAGTAAATACCTGTAGACTCGGCTACAGCCTGACCAATAAGCATGGTGCGCGTCAGCAGTCCCGCTTCCTGCGGGTTGCGGCCAATGGCTTCGCAGGCTTTGCCCGCGGCGTATCCCTGGCCGACACCAGGGCCGATGGCGCCAAAGCCCATGCATATACCCGCGCCAATAAGCGAGCTGGCGCTGATGAGGGTCTCGTTGGTGATGCCCGCGTCCGTCTGCGTCGCTACCATATTGAGCAGCGACATAATGGTCGAAGTTTCCATCTGCCTGTAATCCTTTCTTCGTCTACATTATTAGCGCAAACCGCGTTCGCGCGGCCCGCGATGGTTGCCGGAACTTGCCGGCCATGAAACCGAACTCAAAAAACAAACAACAACAATAAACCAATAATCAGCGCGTAGATAGCCGTGGACTGCGATACCGCCTGCCCAATAAGCATCGTGCGCAGAATAAGCGTATCCAAACGCGGCTTCGCCGCCGTCGCCTGACATGCAGCATCGCCTACGGCGCCGCTGCCGATACCGGGACCGATCCCGCCAAAGCCAGCGGAAATACCCGCGCCCAGGGTCACGGCAAGCCCCATCAGGCCAAGCGGTACGTCGCCAACGCCCAGCAGCAGGATAAAAGACACCAGCATACCGAATATGGCGGGCGTCTGCGACACTGCCTGTCCGATGAGCATGGTGCGCAGAATAAGACCGGCGCTCTCAGGCCAGCGCGATGTGCCATGTACCGCGCCGCTTGCGGTCTGCCCCGAGCCGATGCCGGGACCAAGCGCCCCGGCGCCCATGGCGATGCCCGCGCCCACAAACATACCGAAAGTCAACAGCACCGAATCAGGCGCCGTGACCACAAATAACAGCATCAACGCGATAACGATGGAAAAAATGCTCGGCGACTGCGCAACCGCCTGGCCAATGACCATGGACGAGGTCACCGAGGTGGTATGGCGAGGATTCCGGGCTACACCGTCGCAGGCCTTGCCCGCGGGCCAGCCACAGCCCAGACCGCTGCCAAAACAACCCAGACCAATGGACATGCCCGCGCCGACCATGGCAGCCGCAAAATGCGCGCCCTCGAGACGGCCAGAAGGCAGAAACAGTATCAACAGGCCCACGACAAGCGCAAAAATGGATGGACTGCCGCCAACGGCCTGGCCAATGAGCATAGTGCGCAGCATGTATCCTTGCGTATCGGGCTGACGCATCAACCCTTCATTCGCCTGGCCAGCGGCAATACCCATGCCGACAGCCGCGCCAAGACCGCCAAGCCCAAGCGCCAAGCCCGCGCCGATGTAACGGCCCAACATTTCCCAAACTTGTGGTTCAATATCTATCACAACTACCTACTTACCGTAAAGTATACAAGGTTATGGACTCACATATCCCGCTTCGGTATGCCCGTTCCGGGGAATTATTATCACAGAGCCCTACTTAATAGCCACGGCAATATACGTTAGCGTTAACATGGCAAAGACAAATGCGTGAACGATGCCGATAAAGAAAATAAAGAACAGGTTCATGCCCACCAGCAGCGGACTGAAGCTGTAAATGAGCGTTGAAATCACGATGATAATAATGCCGCTACCAATGATATTCCCGAAAATACGAAAAGATATGGAAACAACCTTCGCCATTTCGCCGACAACATTCAGCGGAAAGAAATACAGGGCGGACAGTTTGCCCAGGACCCACGCAAAACCGGTGGCGTCTTCCTGGGTGAACAATGGCCCCATCATTTCCGCAATGTAGGTGAAGGCCCCTTTGGCGCGCATACCGCTGTATACGGCCACAGTCATGCCCAGCAGCCCCAGCCCCAGCGTGGTATTGATATCCGCCGTGGGTTCCTCGAAAAGGCCGGTGGGCAGGAAGCTCATAACATTGGCCAGAATAAGATACATGAACAAGAAAAGAATAAGCGGCAGAAACTTGCGGTTTTTTGCGCGCGTCTCCAGTTCGAGGGAACTTTCCACGAGATTGTCGAACATGCCAACAAACTGTTCAACAATGAACTGTCCGCGCCCTGGAACAGCGGCAATATTACTTACTGCGTGCTTACAGAGTGCAAACAACACGATCATTACCAGAAGTGCGTTAAACAGCGTAATGATGTTGACACCGTTCATCGGAATTTCCACATCCGTAAACGGGATATAATACCAAACGAGTCGATCGCCTATCTGATCCATAGCTAATGGTCTTCCTCTTTAGGGAGATCTAGTCCAGTCAAACCAAGTAGCACCACCGCCAGACGAATAACGAAGAGCCCTGCGCCTGTCGCAAACAGGCCAACAAGCCCCTCCCTGTCAAGGGTGTAGCCGCGAACCAGCACGGCCAAATATACGGCTGCCCCGGCAATGCGCCACTTCACGGGGACAGAATATACCGCATTATCAGAGTGGATTGCAAGTTTTTCCAGCTGTCGTGCCGTCACCCAAAAAACGATGATGCCCGCGAGAGCGCCCATCAGCAATCCAACGGTGGCGGCGCGCCCAAACAGCGGATGGGTGATGAGCGCGGCCAGCAGAGCCACTACAAGCGCGATGCGTACCGCCAGCAGCCGAAATGTAGGCAATGGGTTCACGGAATCTCCTGTCTGATAATTTGCCAGGCGGCCATGGCTGCAGCGCCGAGGCCGACAGGTATCATAATCAAAACGGCTATGCCATTGCTACCTACCAGTCGGTCTATATACACGCCGCCCATCACCGACCCTACAATACAAAGAGCAACCACCAACCCCAGTTGTGTTATCATGGCCAGCGCCGACCACGGCGAATCGTTGCGATGCGCTTGCCTGTTGTGTGGGCTTGGCGGATCGGCTTTGCCGAGATGAACCAGAGGCGGCTCAGTCTTTTTCTGGTCGTCACTTTTGGCGGCAGTATCATGTTCGCGCATGGGAGTAATTCTATCAAAAGAGCAGGGGAAAGAAACAGCAACGGCCGCATGATTTGACGACCGTTTGGGACTGAAGTGGAAAATTTTGAGATGAGAGAAGATACGCTTTCCAAGAGAAACATCAATGAATCCCGCCTGCGCCTCATGTCGCAGATTGTCATTGGTTGGCTGGTGTTTGGCAGCATTATTCCCGGCTTCCTAACGCGCATTTTCTATGTTGACGCCCCGTTGATAGGCGCTGTTTCATGGGCAACCAGCATTCTCTTATTCGCCGGGTTGATGGGATACTTGTTCATAAAGTTTTTCAGAGGATGGCGCATTTCTCGCGTCGCGCTTTGCGGCGTCTTATTCATCAGTTGCTCCCAAGCCTTGCGCATCGGCTATTCCCTGGGGCTCTTCGAGATTGCCGCAGTGGCGGCACAGGAAAATACGGTACGCGCCCTGGATGATCTTATCGCCGGAATAGGCATTTCCATGGTGTTGCTTGCTGTGTTGTATCTGACAATCGAGATATTGACATCGCGACAACACCTTCTCGCTGAACGCGCCAGCCTTATCGCCGAGATGGCCAGACGCGAGAAGGCGGAAAAGGATTTACGCAAACGTGAAGCCCTTTTAGAGGGGATAAACACGTCCGCGGTGGACGGCATTATTGTGATGGACAATGCGGGACGTGTTGCCTATTGGAATTCAGGCGCGGAAAAAATTCTGGGGTATAGCGCTGAGGAGATTATTGGCGAACCAGTACATGAAACCCTGGCCCCCGCGCACTTGCAACAGGCATATAAGCGCGGACTCGTAAAATGGCGTCTTAGCGGCGAAGGGCCGCAAGGGCCGCTGGTGGGAAACGTTACAGAGTTCAAGGCCATGAATAAGAACGGCGAAGAAGTGGATGTAGAGCTTGCTGTTTCTTCCATGGCTGTTGACAATGAATGGCACGCTGTCGGCATTCTGCGCGATTTGACCCAAAGGAAACGGGCCGAGCAGGAATACAAGACCATCCTCCAAACCGCCATGGACGGATTTATTATTGTCAATCGCGAGGGCCGTTTTTTGGATGTGAATGAAACCTACTGCGCCATGCTTGGTTACACCCGTGAAGAAATGTTGACCCTGCGCATTGAAGATGTGGAAGCGTCCGAAACAGCGGGAGAAATAGCGGCGCACATTCAGAAAATCTACGCGCGAGGCTTTGATCGTTTTGAAACTCGCCAGCGCCGAAAGGACGGCGTTATCATTGACGTAGAGGTAAGCGCGAATCCGACGACACCCGGCGGCAGGGAACGGATTTGCGCCTTTCAACGGGATATTACGGAACGGAAACGGCTGGAACGGGAGCGTCAAGAATTTGAGGCGCGCGTTCAACATACCCAGAAACTCGAGAGTCTGGGCGTACTTGCCGGAGGCATTGCTCACGATTTTAACAACATCCTGCAGATTATCACGATTACCGTAAATATGCTGGAACCGGACATTCCCAAGGAGTCGCCGTCAGCGGTTTGCATTGAGAAGCTCAAGAAATCTGTGGGCCGCGCGTCGGCGTTGACGCAACAGATGCTGGCCTATTCCGGCAGGAGAAGCATCGCCCTTCGCCCTGTACATCTTGGCAGCGTTGTTGATCAAATTGTGCATCTCATACGCTCATCTGTTTCCAAGAAGGTGGCGTTGCGCATGAATCTTTCCCCGGATTTGCCTTGTGTTGAAGCTGACGCGGCCCAAATCGAACAAGTCATCATGAACCTTGTGCTGAACGCATCCGAGGCGCTGGATGAAGAACACGGAGGCACTGTCACGGTTTCGACACGCGTTTTGGACTACGACGAAAACTTTCTCAGCGCCAATCGCGCGCCCTACAACGCGCCCCCCGGCGTCTACGTTTGTCTCGAGGTGGCCGACACGGGGTGTGGCATGGACGACGAAACACGCAAAAAACTTTTCGACCCGTTTTTCACCACCAAGTTTACCGGGCGCGGTCTGGGCATGTCGGCCGTACTCGGGATTATGCGCGCCCACAAAGGCGCTATTGTGGTTAAAAGCGCCCCCGGGGAAGGGACCACCATTCGCGCGCTCTTCCCCCCAACCGCCGATGACGCGCCAGCGTTGCTGGAAGACGATTGTGAAGCGCTCGTCGCAGCGCCAAAGGGGCAGCGCACGGTATTGCTTGTTGACGATGAGCAGGATGTACTGGCGCTCGGGACTTTGATGCTCGAACAGTTAGGTTGCGAAGTGTTCACCGCTTCCGACGGTCTTGACGCAGTCGAAGTATTCAAGGCGCGTTGCAAGGAAATAGACGGTGTATTGCTGGACATGAGTATGCCCCATTTGGATGGCTTGCAAACATTTCATAAACTGCGGGACATTAGGCCCGACGTGCGCGTAATCCTTGCGAGCGGATACGCGGAGCAGGACATAGCGCCCCATCTCAGCGAGCAGGGCATACGAGCGTTCATGGCAAAGCCTTACGACATGAAAACCCTGGCGGCGTCGTTAACAAAGGCATTGGGCTAGACCGGATATTTCGCCAGACCTCTGTTGCGCCTGCGAATCTTAGGCCCCCTCTGTTTACAGAAAAGTAAGCAACAGAATAAGTCCGCCCAGAATGATGCGATAGTACCCGAAAGGCTTGAAGCTGCGACGCCGTATGTAATTCATGAACGCCGCCACCACCACATAGGCCGTGACAAAAGCCACGAATCCGCCCAGGGCGATGAATGCCCATTCACGGCTATCCAGATTCAGGCCCGTTTTGAATGTCTGGTATACGGTAGCGCCAACCATTGTGGGGATGGCCAGGAAGAAGGAGAACTCAGCGGCGGCGCGGCGATTCGCGCCCAGTATCATGGCGCCGATAATGGTGGCCGCGGAGCGCGACGTGCCGGGGATCATGGCGAGACATTGAAAAAAGCCGATACCCACCGCGGCGGCAACAGTGATGTCGTTGGCTTCTATATAGCGCGGCCGCATCTGGGCGCGTTCAAGAGCCAACAACGCCACGCCGACGATCACAAGGGCAACCGCTACTGTGGTGGAACCGAAAAACCAGGCCTCAATGATATGATGGAACAACACCCCGATAATTGCCGCCGGCAAAAACGCCACGCCAATCTTGAACCACAATACACAGGTCTGGCCGGTATCCGCTTTCTCATGAAAAGGCCACAGCCGCGCCCAAAAATACAGCACCACCGCAAGAATAGCGGGCAGCTGGATCACTATCATGAAGGTCTCTCGGAAACCCGGTCCGCCAGCCAGCGTGAAGATTTGCTCAAGCAGGATTAAATGGCCCGTGCTGCTTACCGGAAGAAACTCCGTCAACCCTTCAAAAAAGCCGAGAACAATAACTTTAATGATTTCCACTCTTGATACCCCTTCTGTTTGGTTGTTTCGCAGAGGGCAGATTCTTACACAGCGGGAAGCCTTTTATCAAGGCAGCTGCAGAAAAACCAACCCATCTCCCCTCCCATATTCACCACTACGTTTATCGCGCCTGCGGGTGGGGCGTCACCCCCCAAATACTAACGCGGACACAATCCGATAATGAGGGCTGTGTCCGCGTCGAAGCATTTCTTGAGGCGCTGTGGCTATTCTTGGGGCGCCTCCTCGGGCGGGGATTCGGACCTGTCTGAGCGGCGCGGCCTGTCTGGCATACGCGGCGGACGCTGTCCGGGCGCGCCTTCCTGTCTGCCTTCGCGAGGTCTGCGACGTAGTCCTTCGTCTAACCGTTCAGGTCCGCGTGGCCTGTCCAGGTCATCCCGCATCTGGTCGCGTCGCATTCCAGGTCTGCCCGGGGCATCCATCATCTCACCGTGTGGCGGGCCCATGCCCGGTCTGTCGCCGCGTACCTGTTGTACAATACGCCGCATTTGGCCTTCGAATTCACTCATGAACACTTCCAGGCTTGCTTGCTGCCAAATATCGAGGTCAAGACCCACGGCAGCATTGCGGACTTCCTGATGGGACGCCGCTATCTGATGGTCAATCTCCTTTAATTGTGTCATAAGTCGTTCAAGCGCGGCCTTGTCCGTCTTTTCGCGCAACACGCCACGCAAATCACGCAGGACTTCGGAACGCCTTTGGCGTAACGCCTGTTGTTGTTCGCGCACCTCCGAAAAGCGGCGCATCAGCATCAGACTTTGTTCATCGCTGAGTTCAAGACGACGCGAAAGCCGGGTCAGCATCACCTGCTCCATTAACTCGCGACTTTCAGCGCGGTCCGGCGGCGGAACGTTCAGCCCAGGCGGTGGACCTGGTGGTTGTGCGGCTGCGGCGCCCACAACGCCAGCGAAAGCGCATAACGACAGCAGCGCAACAAGTGTTGTTCTCATAACAGGTTCTCCTTGTGTTCAGGTTTGCGCCAAGGCGGCGCGCAAGAAATCATTCAAGGTACGCGTCTCGGCGTCATTCAGGGTTTCCAACATCAAAAACATTTCCGAATACATTCCCGGTGTCTCTGCCAAACCATTGATCTGCCAGCCATATTCCTGCATCGGGTACAACAGTGCCGTCTCTTCTTGTTGATGGGCCTCGAGAGTGATTTCCTCCAGAGCGAGAAGCACCTGTTCCAGCGATACTTCCTCTAGCAACATCATGGTTTGTTCTAAGTCAGAATATGGATGGGCGTCAGGCATCAGCGCCCAGAATGTATCTTCCGTTGTATCCAGCGCCACGGACGATTCGACCTCGCCGCCAGTAAACGTTTGTGGCGAGTCGGAGGGTTGAGGCGTTATTGTCACGAACCATAACGCTGCGGGGAGTGCAACCAGCAGCATGGCAGCTATTGCGAAAACCAATGCGCCGCGCCCCGTATTTCGTTTGTTTTGACGGGACAACCGCGCCAATGTTTGGTCGGCGAAATGGCGCGAAGGCGTTGGGGCGGGCACTGCGCGCATCAACCGCCCGATCTCCTGGTACTGCCGATATACCGTCATCAACGCGTCATCATCGTCCACTACGCTTGTGGCTTCCTCGGACGTCGCATTCTCACCGTCCACCCGTGCGCTGACGCACTCATATTTTTCAAGGTCATCATTCATAATACGTCTTCTCCATAGGTCAACAAATGTTGCCGCAGCTGTTCGCGCGCGCGGGCTATTCGACTGCGCACCGTACCCACGGGACACGCCAGAATCGCTGCAATGTGTTGATAATCAAATCCATGATATTCTCGTAACACGATCGCCTCGCGATACTCGGGCGGCAGCGCGGCCAACGCCGCCTCAAGCGCCTCGGCAATATCCCTTGCCTGCGCTTTCCTGTCTGGACGCAGAGCATCGGCAACCTGATTGCGCATCCGCGAAAAGGCGGCAACACGTCGGCGGTGTCGGCTGGCGCCGCGAAGATGGTTCAGCGTGGCATTACGGGCAATGGAAAACAGCAGCGCTGGGAAGGCCTGTTCCGGACGCAGCCGCCCCAACGCTTTATAGAGCCGAACAAATGTCTCCTGGGCAATATCTTCGGCATCCG
>SLFT01000173.1 GCA_007124105.1 Candidatus Hydrogenedentota bacterium
ATCGAAATCCCGGACTTTGCCGAAGCGGAAGACCTCAGCGTCACGCGTATTCACGGACATATTGAGGCGCTGACGCGTCATGACTCGCGTATGACGGGCTATGGCGCTGACGACGCTTTGCTTTATATCCAGGAGCAGTTGCGCGCCCTTGGCTTATCTGATATGGAGATGCAGTCTTTCAAAACAACGGCGCCGATTGTTGACGAAGCGTGGCTCGAGGGACACGACAGCGCAAATACAAGCGTGCGCGTACCCCTGCATCCTTTGTGGCCAAATCTGGCGCGGACAAGCCAGACGCCGCCGGACGGTTTGACAGGGCCCCTGGTGGATATCGGCAGGGGCACGGAAGCGGAAATGAACGGGCTGCCCCTGCACGACGCCATTGTGGTGATTGACTGGGATACCGACACGGAATGGCTCAGCATCCAGGAGTTTGGCGGTCAGGCCGTGCTGTTCCGCGGAACCGAGCGCGGCACGGGCGCGCAGGCGCGGAAGAAGTTTCTTACCGTGCCCGCCAACGTACCGCGCTTTTATGTGGACGAAGAGGATATCCCCGCTTTAGACGCCTTGCTTGAGACAGACGCGCCGCAACAGGCGCGGCTGTTTTGTGAGATGGACTGGCAACCGGTTGTTGCGCATAACCTCTTTGTAAAACTCTCCGACGGCGCCCGTACTGATGCGGCCCCAATAATCTTTCAGGCCTACTACGACAGCATCAGCACGGTGCCCACGCTTGCGCCCGGCGCTGAACAGGCCGCCAGCCCGGCAACCATGATAGAACTGGCGCGGTTCTTGAGCACCCTGCCCGAAAAAGCGCCCCGTCCCGTTTATATGTTGTTTACCGGCGCTCACGGACAAGCAATGCGGGGCATGACCCATTTCACGCGGCTATTGAGCGATGGCCTCCGCCATGGTTTTCCTGATGCGGCCAAGGATTCTTTGCTTGCGCGGATGGGACGCCCGGGCATTATTGTGGGGCTTGACCTTTCCACCCAGTCTGACCGGATGGGGCTCTTTGCCATGGGCCGGTTCCGCAATCAATACGAGCATATCCTGCGGCCAAAATTCAGTACATTGGCGTTGCGTCTTGATGAATTTGCGCGCAGCTACATGACCAACCATAAAGAATTGACTGTACACACCAAAACGCCTTTTGTGGATTGCGTGAATATGACTCTGGGCCGCGGCTGGTGGACCTATTTTCCTTACCAGGCGCCCTTCGCCAGCGAATTGCCCAACGTGGCTGGACTGCCCGCCGTCACGCTGAGCACCATTAACGACGAACGGCGCTATGTTGACACGCCCCATGATGTTGCGGAACGGCTTCACCTGGGCATTTTTGAGCGACAAATCAAGCACGAGCCTGGCGAGCGTATCGGCCTGGCGCGACTGGCCCTGGCCTTCGCCTACTGGCGCGGGCCGTTTGTGAGCGCCGAATGGGAAAATAAACTGTCGAAAGTCGCGGGACGCGTGGTCTGGCTGCATCAGGAAAAGGACTATACCCCAAACCGCCCCATTCGCGGCGCGGCGGTCACCTTCAAGACATTTCGCGCCGACAAGCATCTGCTCGGCACACGCGGCGTACCCATGACGCTGACAGACGACGCGGGCCGTTTTGTATTTGACGGGATGATTGATTCCACCATGAACCACCAGTTCATGAATGTTTATTTCGAGGGATATGGACTGGCCACCCAACGCTTTGCCAGTGAGAATCCCGAGGCAATGGAAGAGTATTTTAAGGTGATCAACCGGCGAAGGCCCGCGGATGCGCCTCCCACTGAACTTGTATTGGACGGCGGCGTCATCTACGGCGTTGACAAGGCGCGGCCCGACGAATTCGCGTTCCAAATCGCCATGCAGAAGCAGGTGGAGCACCTGAACCTGGTAGCCTTCCCCTGTCGGCCCATCACCCTCTACGGGCTGACCGAGCCACAGGGGTTTATCAGCCTGACGGATGTACAAATTCTGGATGCGTCCACCGAAAGTCCGCCGTTCCAATGGGGCAACAGCTACAGTGACAGCTGGCGCGGCGACCCCGAGGAAAACTGCATCAGCATCTGGGCGGACCCCACCTTGCGCGTACGACTCACACTGGGATTTGGTCTACAGGAAAAGCGCCTTATCCTGATTAACAACAGCGCGGAGGACCCTGTCGGAACGGGCTACGTACTCAGCGACCTGGAAAGCATTCCATCGTGGGTATTGCAGGGCGCGCGCAACATGTGGCATCTTGACGCCCACCGCCTCGGTCAGTTCGAGGCCCAGGGCATTACCAACCCACGCGTTACCGCCATGCACAACGAAGCGGCACAGTATCTGGACAAGGCGGAGCAGGCCCTTGAAGACCATGACTATTCAGGGTATCGGCTTGCGGCGGAGCGAGGCTGGGCGCTGGAAAGCAAGGCCTACAGCGAGTTGCTGGCCATGGCCAACAATATGATTCGAGGCGTATTGTTCTATCTGATCCTGTTGCTGCCCTTCGCCTATTGTCTTGAACGGCTTGTGCTGAATGCCGGCGGCATCCAGGGACGCATCGTCGGCATGGCGGCAATCTTCGCGGCCAGCTTTCTCATCCTTGCCCTGATCCATCCGGCTTTCCGCTTTACATTGACGCCAATGCTGGTGCTTATCGCTTTTGTCATCCTCGCGCTCGCCGTGGCGGTCAGTGTACTGATTATCGGAAAATTCGACGGCATGCTTCTGGAACGCAAACATGCCATGACCGGCGTTCATGAAGACACGGTGGCCATCAGCAATGTCGCCGCAAGAGCCGTTGACCTGGGCATCGCCAATATACGCAGACGCCCACAACGGGCCTTCCTCACCGGCGCCACCATTGTGCTGGTTACATTCACCCTGCTCTCGTTCACCTCCATCGTTCCCGAGGTCAGCATATCCCGTCTGCGTCATCCCGAGGGCGAACCGGTTTATATCGGATTGATGACCCGAGACCGCGCGTGGAACCCAATGCCAACGCCATTGTATGAATCGTTGAAGCGCGCTTATGACGCCAGGGCGGTGGTGGCCGGACGCGCCTGGTATTTCTCGGACCATGCGGGCAATCTCTCACAGATTGACCTGGCCCCCGCCGAAGCGATGGAATTGCCGGATTCAATAGCGCTTGAACGCGCCTTTACCGCCGTGTCCCTGGTTGGACTCGAACCTGCCGAGGCGGAAGTAACCGATGTATCCGGAACACTGCTGGCGGGCCGGTGGTTCACGAACCCTGACGAGTTGAGCATCATCCTGCCGGACCACGTAGCGCACAACCTTGGCCTTGACGAAACCGACATCGGCGCGTCGGTGCGGGTATTCGGCGAATCACTCGAGCTTATCGGCATCGTTCATGCGTCCGCTTTCGACGAACTGCGCGACCTTGACGGGGAACCGCTTACGCCCGTCAATTTTGTACAACAAATGCTGGTGGACGCACAGAAGTCCGAGGAAGACCGGGTATACACACTGAAGGAATATATCCACTGGCCCACGGACCAGGTGGCCTTTGTACCGTTTCGCTTTGCGCGACGCATTGGCGGCGCCATACGAAGCGTCGCGATACGCATGCCGGACGACGCCGATCCCGACGGTGAAGCCGCCAGTTACGCGCGCCGCTCGAACATGACAATCCTCGCCAGCGACGGGCAACGTGTAACGCTGTATGCGGCCATGAGCCGCAGCCGCTTGACGGCCGCCGGCCAGATTCTAATCCCCATCTTGCTGGGGTTCATCATGGTGCTCGGCACCATGCTCGGCTCAGTGTATGAGCGCAAACGCGAGATATTTGTGTACAACTCCGTGGGACTGTCTCCCACCAATGTCTCGTCGCTGTTCCTGGCGGAATCCGCCGTGTACGCCGTCCTCGGCGCGGCCACCGGCTATCTCATCGGCCAGATGGCGTCTCGCCTGCTCCTGATGACAGGCATGCTCAGCGGACTGAGCCTGAATTATTCCGCCGGCGCAACCGTATTTGTTACGTTGCTGACCATGAGCATTGTGCTTGTATCCACGCTGTATCCCATGCGCCAGGCATTTCTGGCGGCGGTGCCCGAACAACGCCGCGATTTTGAAAGCATCGAGGAAGACGGCGTCAGCGGCGGCGACACTATCAGCATGTACCTGCCCTTCGTGGCGACCCCGGGAAGCGTGTTCGCCATGCAGGCGTACATGGAGGAGTGGCTGGACAGCATTCAAGGCGTAACGGTGGGAAAACTTGCCGTGGATGATTTGTGCGCCTTCGTAGAACCGGCCGATACGGGCGGTCTGGACGTGCCCACCCTCACGTTTCGGGCGTGGTTGGCCCCCTTTGATCTCGGCATCAGCCACGACGCCACGCTGCGCATTCTATACCGCGCCGAGCGCGGCGTCTACCAATACCATCTATCGGCAGTGCGACAGAGCGGCGACCAGCAGAACTGGCGGCGTCTGACGCCCTGGTTTGTTCTGGCGCTGCGCAAGCAGCTGTTGATGTGGCGCATTCTTAGTCCGGACGACCACCACAAATATGCGCAGCAGGCCAAATCGCTGTTTGGTCAAAGCGATAGCGAGGCTACATAAGTGACTGACAGCAAGCAACAAACGGAAAAACAGGCTGTTCAAGAACAGTTCATGAAAGAGTATGTTATCGCCACCGCGGACAAGACCCTCGAACAGGGGCCGTATGTGGACGGCTTCTCGAGTCGCACCTTGCTCGGCGCGATATTTGTCGCCGTGGTGATGATGCCCAGCGCGGTATATCTCGGGCTGGTGGCCGGCCAGGCCCTCGGCGGCGCCGCCGAGTGGGTAACCATTATCCTGTTTACGGAAA
>SLFT01000286.1 GCA_007124105.1 Candidatus Hydrogenedentota bacterium
ACGTGTAGGACAGGTAGGACTCGTAGGACATTTATTCGCTGAAGCGGGCGTGGCCGTCCTACCGGTCCTACCCGTCTTACCGGTCCTACAAACCGAGATTGGATACCAATCAGGGTTGCGGGCAACGCCCGCGTTGGTCCGCAAAGGAAATGTTGCATACAGGTAATGCTCATGGTTCTCGGCAGCATCCTCTGGCAGACTACGCGCTTTTCCCAACACCTCGGCATAACGCTCGCCAAAAGAGATGTCTTTATCCTCGCTGGAATCCGGCAGTTGTATTGCCAATTCAATTTTGACGGGAGCGCCTTCCGGAAGACGTGTGGGCTCATCCAACACAATTGCTCCGTTTCAGACATGTCCTTTGTACGTCATTTCATTCGCTCCTGTGATTGCCGTAAGAATTATTACACAGCCCAAAACCATCCACAACAACTCTTTTTCAGATTATAAAACTGCTATTGACAAATGGGGGCAGACGGTGTATCCTATACCACTGCGCATGAGACTGGTAGTACACTGGAGTTTGGATTGGCCGGCGACATGCGCAGCCGACAAATCCATAACGGTACAGGAGGTGGGGGTTATGTCAGACGCTGATACGACTTTTGAGGGCAAGGTGAAATGGTTTAACGCGCAGAAAGGGTATGGATTCATTGCGCGGGAAGACGGTACGGATATTTTTGTTCACCACAGCGAAATTGTGATGGAAGGCTATCGCTCCCTTGGCGAGGGAGATGAGGTAAGCTATGAACTGCGCGACAGCGAGAAAGGCCCGGTTGCCGTGAATGTTGTACGCACGGCCAAAGAATAACCGGGCGTCTACCCACCATATCGTCTACGTATACGTCTTCTTTCTCGCTGATATTAATTGGGCGCAATGATGCCAGGCGCGGTGTTGCGCCGACATCGCGTGTATCCGTGTGTGTTCTTTCCGGCGTTGTTCCTGTGTACGCGTGACTATAGACAGGAAAAGAAAGGCCCCGCAATTGCTTCGCCGGTTTCAAGTTCCAACAGCAGTTTTCATCATCATCCTTTGCTGCAACCAGGCAACGTCCGAAAAAATGCCGGGCGGTTCACCGGCGGCGCCGTTGCTTGCCGCGCCGATCAACGCCACGTGGGCGGCCAATCACGGGGCGGTATGGCGTGAGAAAGGGTTCCGCGGCTTTCTGTTCGAGGGACTCCTGGATGATTTGACGCCATTCCCCAGCGAATCCGAAGCCGAAAATGCCGCGACAACAGGCAACAACCATCTGTCGGCCCGTCCCATCTCGCTGCGCGCAAGACCCGCTGTTGTTGAGCAAATTGTTCCCGGCGACTGGGAGGCGCTTGTCGCGGAGCTGACAAGCGCGGTAAACCGTCTGAAGGCGCAAGATGTAGACCGCAATTTTCTGCGTCTGGCAATAGCGCCGGAAGCCCCTTATTTCACCGATCCGGCCTGCCGCGATATGGCTGGAAACCGTTTGCGCCTGGCGGGCGCGTTTTGCCAGAAGACCGGATTGCGCGGCATCGCCATTGACACCCAATCACACAATGCCATCTATGATTACCGCTGGGACGGCCATGCGCCCGATGCTTCCGTCGAAACGCTGCGTGAGGGCGCGCGACAATTCGGTCGTCGCCTGCTGCGCGCTTTCATCCATGCTTATCCCGATGGCGAAATATTGCTGCTTGCGGGAATGCCTGAAACATGGGGGCCTCTGTGGCGTCCGTTTATGGAAGGCGCCCTGGAATCCGTTGGCGCCGCAGCCGCCATTCCCATTCGCCTGGTTTTGCATGACGCGGCCGCTCCCCGCACTCCAACCTTTTATCGGGAGTATGCCGCCGCTATACACCGTCTGTTTGCGTCGGCCTTGTCCAAAAACGCCTATGAACGCTGGGAACGCCAGGGCGGCATTGTGTTTTCCCTGGAGCCAATCCACTATGAGCAGGACATACCAACCGCGCGAACGCCCCTGGCGGCGTATCGCCGGGCATTATATGCCGCCGCGCTCTATGGCGACGACTACCTTATGATTAACGCTCCGGAAGGCGGCTGGTGGCACATCCCACCGGACACGGCTGCGCAATTCAGCCACCTGCGACAGAGCGGACGGGCAACCGTATCTTTTGCGCCGCCGGTACCCAGACCGCTTGACGCGTTCGCGCCGCGCTTGCTTATCGCGGGGGCCGCCCATATCGGCGCCGCCGCCGCGCCTGACATGGAAGCGGAGGTACTGCATAACGATACAGGCGCTGCTCTGCTTGTCTGGGACGGCCTCGAAAATGAATTGTCCATACCGGCGCGTACCGGCATAATAACCGCGACCAACCTGACAACAGGCGAACAACGCTACTATACGCCGCGGGAAGAGCAAATCATTGTGCCGGTTCTTGACGGGCTTCACCTGATTGAAGGATTGCCAATGCGACAATTTGCCCTGCCCGCGGCCCTCGGCATTCGCCAGAGAACGCCTTTGCGCGCCGGAATCACACAGGCGGAAATCGAATTTACCATACAGAATCCGTTGACTTCACCCTTGCGCGCCTCGGCAACGCTGAACGCGGAAGACCAGTACGCGATTGGCGCCGCCGTTGTGCCGGTTGTTGTTGCGCCAGGAAAATTCATCACATTCCGACGCACCATACAAGGCATTTCTCACCTGGGACAACGCCCGACTTTTTCGATAAACCTGCAAGACGCCGCTGATGCGCCCATCAACCGCACCCGTTCCTTCCCCGTGGAACCGCCTGAACTGTACCGAATCGTCATGGACGGTCCGCCCCTCGGTACGCCGATACTGCATCACTCGGAATTGGGGAGCGCGCCTTTTGTTGTCGCGGGCGATGCGCGGGGCGGGCTTGTTTGCTTTGATGCCGGAACGGCGCGCGTCCACTGGCGCACCCGCAATCGCGGACGCTATACCAAAGCGCCTATTCTGATCACGAGCCCGAACGCAACGCCTTATATTGCATCGCAAAGCGCGCATGGCCGCCTTCGGTTCTATGACATGGAAGGCAACGAACAGGTGGTGGTGTATAGCGACGCGCAAGGCGGCGGCATGACCGCCGTAAAGGATGCGCAAGCCCCTGCCGTGTTGTCTGCGAGCGTTTCCGGCCCAACAACAGTGTCCATTCATACAACTGCCGGAACGTTGCGCGCGCGCATCGAGACGGCAGGAGCGATTCGTTATCTTACAAGCGATCCGGCACTGCCGGGAAAGGTTTTTCTTATTGCCGAACGTCTCAACCAGGAGCGCCTTTTGAGCGAGTCCAGCCACGATGAAGCGGAAAGCAATGACGCCAACCAGACAAGGGATCATCCCATGGATTACGGGCCTGACAAAACAGGGCCGTTTCCAGGGATGCTCGCCGCTTATACGCTCGACGGCGACCTGTTGTGGGAGACCCCTTTGCGCGACATGCCAACGCGCGGCCCAGCGATACACGTACCCCACGACAGGCGTCAGGCAATACTCTGCACCGGCGACAGCACGGGCGCCATTGTCTGTTACAGCGCGGAAGACGGCGCCGCGACAGCACGGTATTCCAGCAACGAAGGCATACCCATTCGGCACATTACAATACTGGATATACTTGATGACGGTACGCCGCTTGTAGCCCGGGCGGACGCAACCTCTCTTGCGCTTGTCGCGCCTGAACGCGATGGAAACGCTGAAGGCGAAGCGCGCCGATGGTCGTCTCCGCTGTCGCTCATTACGGCGCTGACGCGATTGCCGGACAGGTCGGGAATGCTTGTTGGCCTGGACAACGGCGTCGTTTATGCCGTTGGCATGGACGGACGGATTCGCTGGGAAGACCATCAAGGTACATCTGCCGTGACAGGACTGGCTACGTACCAGGACACTGCGCGCGATAACGCCTATGTTTGCCTTGTCAGCGCACAAGAAGGGGTATTGCGCGCGCTGGAAGTGCGCCAATCGCTTATTGCCGCCAGTGCCCGATAGAAAATACGACCGAAGGCCAAACGATTGACGCGCGCGCAATTCCAACGAAATTGCCGGGAACCGTATCCACGCGTTTGTGAAAAGCGATATTCACGGGGCCATCGGCCGACGTGTAAGTTGTCCATACGGGCGGGGTAGTGTTATCATTGCTGTCTGTGGCAGACGCGACGGTTTGGCATGGCCCTGAAACTGCGTGTCGCGTTGTTCCGTCATTCCCCAAGTGTGAAGCGGGAGATTATTATACGTGAAAGTTATAACTGTTGAAGTGCGAGAGGACCATCTCGAAACCCTGGCCCAGACGAAACCGCTGATTGCCCTGGCCGAGTTGATCTGGAATGCCCTCGATGCCGAGGCCACGGAAACGCGTGTGGAGTTTGTGGAAAACGAATTGCAGGGCATCGAGGCGATTCGTATCGTGGACAACGGTCACGGGCTGCATTATGACGACGCCTTTCTGGTGTTCCGCAACCTGGGCGGATCATGGAAACGACAAGGCACACGCACCCGGGAACGGAAACGCGTACTCCACGGCAAGTACGGCAAAGGCCGGTTCCGCGCTTTCTCGCTCGGCAACACCGTAAGCTGGCATTCAACCTACAAAGACGGCCCCGACGTTTATACGTACCGTATCTCGGGCGATGCCTCCACGCTGGGCGAGTTTTCCATTTATGACCGACGCGGCGAAACGGCCCATACGCCCACGGGCATGACTGTCGAGATTAAACAAACGGCAAACAACGCGGGCATGTTGCGCGGCGTCAAGGCGATGGAAGATATTACGAATCTGTTCGCGCTCTATCTGCGACAGTATCCCGATACGCGCATTATCTATGACGGCATCCCGCTTGATCCGG
>SLFT01000181.1 GCA_007124105.1 Candidatus Hydrogenedentota bacterium
AGGCGTCGGTTGCGTAAGCGCCTATTAACATACCTTCGATAACGCTGTGCGGGTTGCCCTCGAGAACACTGCGGTCCATGTACGCGCCCGGGTCGCCTTCGTCCGCGTTGCATACCAGATACTTGCCCCGCTCCCGGGGTTGTTTCGACAACATTTCCCATTTCACGCCCGTGGGGAATCCCGCCCCGCCGCGTCCGCGCAACCCCGACGCTTTCACCTCGTCAAGCGCATAGGCCGGGTCGCCCCGCCGCAACAGGTTGGCCAGCGCGCCGTAACCGCCGTCAAGAACATAAGAGCCTATATCTTCAGGAACAACGCGTTCATTACGCGCGAGAATCGTGCGCTGTTGCGTCTTGAAAAAGGGGACATCCCGCTGGAGCGGTATGGGCGTTCCGTCAATGGCGTCGGCCCACACCAAATCTTCCACAATAGCGCCCCGGGCCGCGGCCTCAACAACGCGCGCCCCGTCCTCAGCGCGCAGGTTGGGATAGAACACGCCCGAAGGGGACACCATAATGGACGGCTCCATTTCACAGAACCCGTGGCAACCCGTAACACGCGCATGAACACGCCCGGCGAGGCCCTCCCGAAGCAAAGTTTCGCGCACAACTTGAATCAGCTCATTGGCGCCGCTGGCGCGTCCGCAGGTGCCCGCCGGTATTACCAGCGTACACGCGGACGGATCGCACTCGTCCTCGAGCCCGGCCTTGTATATATCGAAATCTTCAAGGGAATTCAGTCGCATGAATGTGTGTATCCTTAAAAAAGCGCTACACGGCCACCATCGGTTCCACTTCTTCTTTTTCCGCTTCTGTTTTCGTGGCCGTTGATTGCAGAATTTTCTTAACAGCGGCGCCATTTACTTTCGAATGATAGACGCCGTCGGTCACCACTATGGGGCCCAGAGCGCAAGCGCCAAGACAGCTCATCGTTTCCAGCGTGAATTCGCCGTCCGGCGTGGTCTCGCCCGCCGCGACGTCCAATTGTCGTTCCAGTTCTTCAACAACCAGCGGCGCGCCGCGCACGTGGCAGGCGGTGCCGAGGCACGCGCAAACATGGTGTTTGCCCCGGGGTTGCAAACTGAATGATTTATAGAATGTGGCCACGCCGTAGACATCCACCAGTGAACGGTTGGCAGCCTTCGCCACAATCCTGAGCGCGTCTTCCGGAAGGTAGCCGTAAACTTCCTGCACTTCCTCTAAAATCGCGATGACACCGCCGCAACGGGCGTCATGTTTTTCTACGATGGCGAGAACTTCCTGTTCGTCTACTTGCGCTTCCATTGTTTGCCTTTCAGTGTTATGCGCATCGCCGCGCAACTCAACAATACTCCTCACAGTGCCATGTGCCGCCTTCGCGCTTACGAAACATACACGCGCTCCGGTTTTCACAGTCTCCGCAAAGACCCTCCGCGCGGCTGGGATCGGAGTGGCTGACGTCGTTGCCGTTCATCTGTGACAACTTCTCCAAACTGTAGAAAGTCCTGCAAGACTCGATCGGTCCATCAGACTCGCCCGGGATGGTGCAACCCGCCGCCCATGCGCACGTGGCGCACAACGCTTCGCTTGCTTGGTTGCTCATAGCTATCCCTTTCCTGTGAGACAAGTTGGGGATGTAAAGCATTTACCATGCCAACAGACGGGTCGTCGAAAACCGCTTGTTTGTGGGACGAAACTGGCTGAACAGGCGGTTAGAATGCCGGGGCGTTTTGTATCGGCGGGTAAAAACGCCCCAGAGTGGGGCGCGATGGTACGAGCGGCTGCTTAGCCCGGATATTTCACCAGGTTGCGCCACCGCTACGACGGGCTGTTTTCAGGGATGCGGCGCAGCTTCTGGCGAAGCGTTTTGCGGTCAATGCCAAGGATTGCGGCGGCCCGTGTTTTGTTGTTCTCCACACTTGCAAGCACATTGGTGATATGATCGAGTTCCACTTCCGCCAGTGTGCGATGGAGTCCCGCGCCGCGGAGGGCTGAAAAGCGCATGAGCGGCGGCAGATCCGGCGCGTCTATGATGTCGCCCTCGGTCATGAGCACCAGCCGTTGTACCACATTCTCGAGTTCGCGCACATTGCCGGGCCAATCGTAATTGCGCAACACGCTTGTGGCCCGTTCAGAAAACTGGGGACGGGGCCTTCCGAACTCTGCCGCGAATCGCTGCGCAAAGTGGGTCGCGAGGAGCACGATATCGTTGTGGCGTTCGCGCAGTGGGGGCAGGGCAATAGTGATGACATTGAGCCGATAGAACAAATCCTTTCGGAATGTGCCCTTCTCAACCAGTGTCCACAGGTCTTTGTTGGTGGCCGCCAGGATGCGCACATCCACTTTTCGGGGCCTATTTGATCCGACCATGCACACCTCTTTGTCCTGCAATACGCGCAACAGTTTCACCTGCATGGACGGGCTTGTCTCGCTCACTTCGTCCAGGAAAATGGTGCCGCCGTCCGCGGCGTGAAAGAAGCCCGCCCGCGATTCCGACGCGCCTGTAAACGCGCCTTTCATGTGACCGAACAGCTCACTCTCGAGCAGACTGTCAGGGATGCCGCCGCAATTGACGGGCACGAATGGGTCCGAGGCGCGGGCGCTGCCGTAATGAACCGCGCGCGCGGCCAGTTCCTTGCCGGTGCCGCTCTCCCCGGTTATCAACACGGTGGCCGCGGTGGAGGCCGCCTTGCCCACGGCGTCCATGATGTTGCGCATGGCCTCCGACTCGCCCAACATGCCGTGGGGCAGCGCGGGTGGTTGCGGCGCGGGTTTCCTGCCGCTGCGTTGCAGGTGCAACTTGTCAAGCGAGCGCCGCACAGCGGCATACAATTCCTCGTCCGTGAACGGTTTTGACAAATATTCTTCCGCGCCGATCTTGATCGCCTCGACCGCTCCTTCTATCGAGGGGTAGCCGGTAATCATCATTACCTCGGTGTCTCGAAGGTTTTCGCGGATATGCCGGACAAGGTCCATGCCGCTGCCGCCGGGCATCTTGAAATCCGTAATCACCAAATCCACCCTGGTCGTTTCCAGCGCCGCCAAGGCGCTGGAAACGGTGGACGCGGTCAATGTCTGATAGCCTTCCGACGCAAGATTGCGCTGCAACACCTCGAGCGTTGCCTCCGAATCGTCCACCACCAGAATCTTTTCCTTGCCCTGGTTATTGGCCATCTGTATGATTCCCTGTCAGCGATGTTCCTGTTGACACGGGCAATCGCACCTCTACGCGCGTACCCGCGCCCGGCGCGCTCTCGAGATGGATGGCGCCGCCGTGAGAAGCAACAATGCCGTGGGCCACCGGCAACCCCAGTCCCGTGCCTTCGCCCACATCCTTGGTGGTAAAAAACGGGACAAAGACCCGTTCAAGCAGCGCGTCGTCCATGCCCACGCCGGTATCCGCTACACTCAGGAACACGTAGTTGTCTGTTGCGCCGGTTTGCAGACGCATGTGGCCGCCTTCGGGCATCGCCTGCAACGCGTTCACCACCAGGTTCACCAGCA
This sequence comes from Candidatus Hydrogenedentota bacterium, assembly GCA_007124105.1. Taxonomy (GTDB): domain Bacteria; phylum Hydrogenedentota; class Hydrogenedentia; order Hydrogenedentales; family CAITNO01; genus SLFT01. The sequence continues at coordinate 3,483 of SLFT01000181.1, forward strand.
CCTGGTTGATTTGCGCGGCATCGGCGAAAACCAGCGGCAACCCGGGGTCCAGCGCGTAAACAACCTCGATGCCGGCTTTTTGACACCGCGCCTCGAGAAAGAAGATGCCGTCGCGCACCACCTGATTGATGTCCACTTTCGTTTTTTCAGGCGGCATCTGCCGGGCGAACACCAGCAGTTTCTTGATGATCTCGCGGGCGTGCAAAGCCGCCTTCTCAATCTTTTTGAGGTCGTCCCGGGCAACATCAGGCGTCCCGGCGCATTTGCCCGCAAGCTCGGCGAACCCGAGTATATTGCCCAACGGTTCGTTCAGTTCATGGGCTACGCCCGCCGCCAGAAAGCCGATGGTAGCCAACTTGTCGGCGTGCTGCAACTGGTTTTGTAGCGCGGCCCGCTCCAACTCGGTCTGCTTGCGTTCCACTATGGCGCCCAACTGATGAGCCACGGCGTCTATCAAATTGCGCTCCTCGCGCAGGAAAGGCCCTTCGTCCTGTTCGGGTTTTTCCTCGAGATAATGTACTTCCACGTCGCCGCGATGCCGGCCCTGCACGGCTATTGCCGCGCACTGGCGGCTGACGCCTTCACGGAACCCGGACGATGTATGAACCTGGCCGTCCAGAATAATGCGCGCCGCCGCCGCGTCGGGATACTGCCAGGCGGGCAACAGCAACGCGCAGGTCTGTTCCAGGATTTCCTCCACGGAAATGCCCGGCTCACACGCAATGTCCGTCATGCGCAATAGACACGTCAATTCCTTGACCCGTTCTTGCAGCGCCGCGGTTGTATCTTCACGTGTTATCGTATCTGCCACGATTCCATCCTTATGGTTGCCGAAAAGATTAACACGGCTGTTGCCCGCCCTGCAAACAACAGCGATAGTGAGCAACCATCTTGTACGCTTCCAGCACCCCCTTTTTCTTAACGCCGCCGTAGAAGCGACTGCCAGTCGCTTGATTAACGCTACCGTAGAAGCGACTCACGGGCTCGGTGATATGGGAAATGTCGGGTTAAGACAGAGCACAATTTTTTACCGAAATTTTACCTTTACTTTGCCCGCACTTTGCTTTCCGTTGCTATAGTTTGACAAGTGGTCGGCATGTCGCCGGCACACAAACAGGTCGTCGGCATGTCGCCGTCACACAAACACAAGGAGATATCGAACATGAAGAGAGTTATGCAAAGGAAGCGAATCGTGGTTATGTACGTGGCGCTTTTGGTCGCCGTGGCGCTACTCGGATCCGGATGTCCGCGGAATACGACTGGCGCCCTCAATGTCACCGTCAATCCGTCGTCCGCCGAG
>SLFT01000090.1 GCA_007124105.1 Candidatus Hydrogenedentota bacterium
CTGTCACAACCACAAGCATTGCAATACATAACGCTACAACAGTCTTCTTCATTACATTTCCCTTTCTCGTTTGTTTTGGATTTCCCTGAAGCGCTAACGAACGACTCGTTTCGTCCGTTTCCAATATTTGCTCAATGAGACTACCCGTCTCAAGCTTCAGTTTCAAGACATAAGCCTACACGATGACATTCATGGCGTTCAAGTGGGCCCGCAACTGCCGTCGCGCCAACGGATACAGTCCCTTTGGGGTGTCATCGTAAGCGATTTCGAGAATAGCCTCAATGGTATTTGCGCCCCGGGCCAAGGCCTCCTTGATGCGCGTTTCGCGCATGTTGCGATGGCCGATGGTCTTCCGAATGAGCGCTGAACCGGTTTCATCAGGCAAGGGCGCGCCATGAGCGGGAATAGTGAGTTTGGGGCGCAGTGTCGAAAGTCGTTCCAAACTGCGCATGTAGGCGTACATGTCGCCGCCATTTTCCGGGTCTATCATGACGGTTCCGGGATTGGCAATCATGTCGCCGCACAATAGCGTGTCTGTCGTCTCCTCGTAAAAGGCGAAGTGCCCAGGGTGGTGTCCGGGCGTATGCAGGCAGCGGATGCGCCAGGGCGGCGCGCCGGCAAGTTCGATGCAGTCCTTATCCGTGATGGCAATATCCTTGTCATAGCAAGCGGCATGGGCATACACAGGCGCGTTATATTTCCGCGCCAGCCGATGCACGGATGCGCTGTGGTCTGGATGGTCATGTGTAAGCAGGATGGCGCGCAGCGTACCGCCGGCCATTGCGAGGATTTCATCGAGATGGGACGAGAATCTTGTCCATGCCGCCGCATCGTCAATGCCGGGATCAATGATCGCCAGTTCTGTTTCGCCGATAAGCGCACAATTGGTATGGCGCCCCGGCGGTAATGTCCTCGATTTGATGGGGACGATGTGGACACCGTGGGCGGGCTCGATATAGTCGTGAATGATCTCGGAAAAACCGGGCGTGTGCTGCAACCGGTCCAAGGCCGTCTCCAGCGGCAACGCGGCCAGACGGCGCAGCGCGAATACAACGGGCGTTGACATCAGGATGGCGCCCCTGGCGCGCATGTCAAGAGCCTCGCATGGTTTTAGCCAGACGGTTTCCGTGATCTCGCCCTCGTGACCAATGGGCGATGCCGGCAATAGGCTGTTACAACGATAGAGAAAGTATTGCGTATCAAAACGCATGGGCGCGAACGTGGGCGTGATCCACCGGCCCGCAGGCGCGAATTGTTGCGCGGAGATAAGTAGTCCTTCCGCTTCAAGGCGGTCCTCAAAGATATCGGGATGCCGCAAAACGTTCTGGCGCAATACGGCTTTCTCTTCGCTGGACATGGGCGCGCCTTTGGCAAGGAGAATGCCGGTTTCTTCGAACAGTTCACGTACGGCGGCAGTTATGGTGCGCGCCTGTTCGACGTTTGTCGCGCCCTGCACGCGGCATCCCGTGTCTCGTTGGGATATGCCGCCGCCGGGAAAGGCATGGTGCCCTCCCATGAACGCCAGCGCGTCGTTGCGCCGCACCAGCAGCGCGGCGCCGGTCGCTTGTTCAAAAAGAATGATGGCCGCCGCCTTTCGTGGCGCGGCGCCGTCATCCCTGTTATAGTTTAACCATGAAGTCATCTTGTTTCCCATGTCGGTTTTCAGCATCACCGTTCGTCTATGCTATTGTATAGCATTTCCATAACCAATTGTCAGGGAGTTATTCCTATGGAACAATATCACTTTGAAGGCACCGACAAGTACTATCTCGAACCCGAGTTGAAGGCCGTGGTGAACATTGCGCTGGCCATGGAGAAACCACTGCTGCTTACAGGAGAGGCGGGCACGGGCAAAACGCAGCTTGCCCTCGAGGCGGCGCGCGCCCTCGGACTCCCCGTCGAGATTCTACGCTGCAAGTCCACCATCAAAGGCGAAGAGGCCTGCTACACACAGGATACCGTGCTGCGTCTGAACGACGCGCGTTTTGGCTCGGGCGACACAGGACGTCATGTGCAGAACTTTTACGATTATGTAGTCTGGGGGCCGATTGGCCGCGCTTTTCGCGCTGATCACAAGGTGGTGTTACTGCTGGACGAGATTGACAAAACCGAGTCGGACGTGCAGGATAACCTGCTCGACATACTCGAGGAGTGCCAATTTACCATTCGCGAGGTGAACGAAACTATCAAGGCCAAAGTACGCCCCGCCATTTTCATCACGTCGAATGCCAAGCGCGAGCTGTCTGATCCGTTTTTGCGCCGGTGTTTCTGTCATCATATCGCGTTCCCCACGCCGGAGAATATGCGCAGCATTGTGGCGTTACATTACCCGAAAACGCATCCAAAATTGCTGGAAACAGCTATCGCCATCTTTTATGAACTGCGCGAGCGCGGCTTCGAGAAACCGCCCGCAACCAGTGAGCTGCTCGATTGGATCGGCGCGTTGGAAAAGACGGACACCATGCCCGACCCGGCATTTCCGCCGCTGACAGGGATACTCCTGAAGCGAAGCGGCGACATCCTGCGGCACCGTCGTGGTGATACGCGCCGTAAGTCCTATTGATGCCCCGCGCGCGACGAAACCATGACGCTGCGCCAAGCCCCCAAGGACGCATGAAAGAAAGTCTCGCTGATGTCTCTTGTTTCGGGAAATAAGGAACACACCACGTACAACGCCTTGTTCGTTGCGTTCATGCGCCTGCTGCGTGATTATGGCGTACCCGTTGGTCTTCGCGAATTGCTGGAACTGAACCGCGGCTTTGAAAAAGGCGTTGTTAACGACCTGGACAGCCTGTTTATTTTCATGCGCCTGGTGTTTGTGAAGCGGGTCGAGCACGCCGACGCCTTTGAACGCGCTTTTGCCTTCTATTTTTACGATATAGACATTCCCGCCGTGGCCGAGGGCGATTACGCGCTGTTTAACACCGACCAGTTCCGCCGCTGGCTGGAAAAGGAAATTCGCGAAGGGCGCCTGCCCAACCGCGCATTGTGGGACTTTACCCCGGAAGAACTGATGAAACGATTCTGGGACACCTTGCGCGAGCAAATGGAGGAGCATCATGGCGGCAGCCGTTGGATCGGCACAGGCGGCAATTCGCCTTTCGGTCACAGCGGCAATGCGGAACGGGGCACACGGGTGATGGGTGGTTCAAGAAACCGGTCGGCGTTGAAGGTTATTGGCGACCGACGCTATATCGCGTATTCAGACAAGAACCAACTGCGCGAAGAAAACCTGCGCCAGGCCCTTGAAACCATGAAGCACCTGAAGAATGAAGGGCCTTATAACCGCCTGAACCTGGAGGACACCATACGCAACACGGCCAGGAACGGCGGCGAGATCGATCTGGTTTTTGAGCGGGACCTGCGCGATAAAATCAGCGTGATCCTGCTCATTGACAACGGCGGTTATTCCATGACCCCCTTTGTCGAGGTTACCCGGATGCTGTTTGCAAAGATGCATGAGCGTTTCGAGGATATGGTTACTCTCTTCTTTCATAACACCATTTACGAACAGGTCTGGCGCGATTTCAGACGTACTCGCGCCCTGCCAACGGAGCAACTGCTGCTGCGCAAGCCAGACACGCGCCTTGTCGTACTGGGCGACGCGACCATGGCCCCCGAGGAGCTCGAGGCGCGCGGCGGCGCTATTGACAACTATCACGACTTCAACAAGCCGTCGAGCATACACTGGCTGAAACGGCTCGCCGACCGCTTTCCCCACGCCTGCTGGCTTAACCCGCTCCCCCGCGAACATTGGGAGCGCGTCCACGGCGCATACACGCTCAAACGTATCCGAAGTCTTTTCCACATGGAAGACATGACCCTCGGCGGCATCAAAGGGATGGTCGAGCATCTGAGCGAGAAATAGAGGGCATTTCAACAGGAACATGCTTTCATAATCCCTGTGGCCCGCAAAAGAAAATGTTTATGGCATACTTTTAATGACGCAACCTATGAAAGGATGTCGGGTATGCAAGACAAAAAGACCTTGGAAGAATTGATTAAAGAGCTGCCGCCGCATTACCAGACGGAAGTAAAAGATTTTGTTGTTTTTCTATTGACCAAACACGAGGCAAAAAAGGGGAGGCGGCTGAGCCAGAATTGGGCCGGCGCATTGAGCGAGCATCGTGATAAGTACACCTCCGTAGCGCTGCAACACGAAGCGTCACAGAGGTAGGGTCTTGGAATCTGTGTATCGGTAAACGCCGATTATTATGATGTGGGTTATTACTCATAATAGCCCAAGTCCCGCATACGTTGTTCCAGAATAGTTTCCTGTTGCTCCGTATAGTGCGTTTCCTGTCGGGGCGCCCAGCGGCTCTCGTCCACACCGTCCATCCTGTCCATACCGTCCATCCCAAACAACGATACGCCATCCATTGGCGGCGCGGCTACGCCCAAGTGATGCAACACAGTGGGCGCAATATCCTCCAGGGCGGGCGCGTCGCGGTCAATCTCGCGGTTTGCAATAAACAACGCGGGATTGCGATGGACGCCGCTGTTCCCGCGCTCTTTGCCGCCGGGCCAGTCCGCCGGGCGCAGTGTCTCGATGGCGGGTCCGCCCCGCGCGCGGGCGCAGGAATAGCGGTATCCGTCTTTCCAGGCGAGATCAAGAATGATGTCGGGCGCGCGCGCGGCCCACGGTCCCGCATACACGGCATCCCTTGGCAGGGCGCGATTCACCGCCGGACATGCTTCCAGTAACGTACACAGCGCCGCAACCGTATCCTGATATTCCGCTTCCGGGACAATTCCCGCTGGTTC
>SLFT01000310.1 GCA_007124105.1 Candidatus Hydrogenedentota bacterium
GCAGCGATCAGAACGCGCGCCTGGATAGATGCCGTTGTTTCGGAAAGTGGATGGCTGCCTTCGCGTTTTTCGGCATGACCTTTGTACTGATTGGCGAGCCTTTGTGGTATCTTGGCGCCGCATATTGGACGCCTGTTTATTTCCTGGCCGCCGCCTTCGGCACTGTACTGTGCGCTTTCAGCGGCCAGCGTCGCTGGGCGGTGGCGGCGCTGGTGTGCGTGATCGCGGCGGGTTGGTTATTGGCGCCCTGGCATTTGCCATTACCAGACGTTTCAGCCGCAGACCGCGAACCCAACCTGCGCATTCTCAACGCCAACTTGTGGGATTCGCCGCGGGCGGCGACGGCATTTGCCGCATTGGCAGTGGAAACGCAACCAGATATCGTATTGATTCAGGAGGCGGACAGGGCATGGGCCAGTGTGGTTGGTTGCCTTGAAGATGACTATCCCCATCATCAGCAGGACCAACGCATCGTCGGACAGAAACACTATATGGGAATGCTGGCCCGCATTCCCGTGGAATCACATAAGACGCTCAAGCATCTGGGCGTCCCTGGCACAGAAACAACCTTTCGCGTTGCGGGCGTCCCCATCCGCGTGATTAACATTCACACAAACTCGCCTTTTTCGCCACGCCGCATCCGAAACCATCGCAGGCAAATGGACGCCATCACCAGCTACTTGCGAGACGCGGAGGGGCTGATTATTCTTGCGGGCGATCTTAACACCGTCATGTGGTCGCCCCTGTACCGACGGCTCGAGTCCGCAACAGGTCTCGTGAACGCTCGAAAAGGATTCGGCGTCCTGGGTACCTGGCCGGCATTGCCATTCCCACTGGCCCCGCTGCGCGCCCCTATTGATCACATTCTGGTCAGCCCTGAGATCGAAGTGGTACATTGCCGCGTGGGACCGGGCATACGTTCCGACCACAGACCTCTAATCGCCGACTTGTATATTCCTCCCGCCGTTTTTGCGGATCAACGATAACACTCAGTCATAAAACGAATAAGTGTTTTTAGTTGCCGTGCCAACTGCAGACTTCCTGATCCCGGCTGGGGTTTGAGGCGATTTTTCGGAATTGGGATTGGCACTGTTTGACCAACAATCTGATCCCTGACCTGGAACAAAAGAAATAAGCTTTCTCTGTTGGCGCGCACCAACTGAAAAATTTTGTTGGACTAAACAGGTGGCTGCATCGCCGATGGACCGTATTGACCATATTGACCGTATTGACGGGATGGACGATAGCTCGCCAACTGAAAGACTTCGTTGGACTGAACAGGTAGGGCCGCCGCCGATGGACGGGATGGATGAGGTGGACGGCTGCCGCATTACATTGACGCGTACGCGCATATTGTTTCGTAGACGTCAATAACGGCGTCGGCCTGATGGGTGAGCGTATATCGCGTATGCGCCTTTGCGTGAGCGTTCTCCGCGAATTGTCGCCGCAGTTGCGGTTGTCTGTATAGCGTCGTCAATGCGTCCCGAAGCTGCTCCACGCTGCCATCAGTCACAAATCCTTCTGAATTGTGCGCGACTATTTCACGGAGCATGCCGCGATCAGCCACGACCATCGCTTTTCCCATGGCCATGATCTCTCGCGCCGCCCTACAGCCGCCGTCCGTGCCCGGCGTAAGAAATATGCCGACATCGAAGCCGGCCAACATGCCAACATAATCGTCCCCATCAATATAACCGGTAAAATGTACGCGGTCCGTCAGTTTTAATCGCCGTACTGGCGCGAAGCCCACCTGCTCCTGCCGTGTGCCGCGTCCAACTACGACAAGATGCGCGTTCTCGGCTGTGTCCAAGAACAGATGAAATGCCTCGAAGAGGTCTTCGTAGTGGCGATGGGGCTGCATGCGCGCGACGATGCCGACAACGAAAGCGCCGGCTGGAATTCCCAGTTGCTTACGCAGATCAGGAAGCGAACGGCTGCCATCAAAACGTACTGTGTCAATGGCGCCGGGCACGACCGCGAGACGTTCGCGGGGAACAGCGAAAGCGGCACAGTCGTCTTCAAGCGCCATGTGTGACGGTTCGATGATCATGGCGGACCGGGCAATCAGTCGGCGATGCCGCCTGTCAGAGGGGAACCCCGCACCGAAATGGTTGGTGCGCACCACCGGAATGCCAAGTCCACGGGAAGCGCTAAGCGCAATTCTGTGATCGTTGTCCAGGTTACAGTGAATGAGATCATACGAAACAGTTGTCAGCCGGCGACGCAAAGCGTACACGTCAAAAAAGTTTCTTACGGGATGACGATGCTTGGACAAATACATGAAATCAAGGGGGAGCAGGCCATGCTCTCGCGCGACAGCAACAATCTTGTTGAATTTGGAACCCGTCTGCGGCGCGCAGGCAAAATCCACCTCAAGCCCCTTGTCGCGCAAGGACACACACAGATTCAGCACCGGTTCCGCTGGACCGGTCCATTTGCTGTTGCTGAAAAGTTGTAATACGCGCATGCCTTCCCTTTATTCTCGGGCAGGTTGCCGCAAACATTGCACTACTATACACGCTATCAAGGGGTGTTTTTGGCGCTATCAGGACGCGGCAAGTACGTCTTCGGCTTCTTCGAGACGGACGCTCACCAACTGCGATATGCCCGCCTCCTGCTGTGTAACGCCGTAGATGGCAGCGGCGCGCGCCATGGTCTGCTTGTTATGGGTAATCATAATGAACTGGCTTTTTTCCGTGAATTCATTTATCAGCATCAGGAACCGTCCGATATTGGCGTCGTCCAGCGGCGCGTCCACCTCGTCGAGCACACAGAAGGGGCTCGGCTTCGCGGCGAATATGCTGAACAGCAATGCAATAGCGGTAAGCGCCTGTTCACCGCCCGACAATAACGAGATGGATTGCGGTTTCTTGCCCGGCGGTCGCGCCTCGATCTCTACGCCGCATTCGAGGGGATTGCTTTCATCGAGTAGGAACAGACGCGCCTGTCCGCCATTGAATAGCCGCCGAAAATAGTTCTTGAAGTTGTTGGAAATTTCTTCAAATGTCTGCACAAACATATCCTGGGTAGTAGCGTCAATACGCTTCACCACGTTCAACAGGGTATCGCGCGCCTTTACCAAATCGTCATTCTGTGATTTTAGAAATTCAGCCCGCTTTTCCAGCGCGTCGTATTCATCAATGGCGCCCAGGTTCACGTTCCCAAGTTTTTGCAGGGACTCGCGATATTTCTGAATAAGCGCCTCGCGCTCCTCTTCATCATGTTCGTCCATGCCCACTTCCTCTTCCGTGAGCGAGGCAAGGGCCAGGCCATATTCCTCGGCGATACGCTCCTGATAAAATTGAATACGGTCCTCTTTTTGAGAACATTCCAGTTCCAGTTTATGCACTTCCCGTTGCGCAGCGTTGCATTTCTCGCGACTCTCTTTCAAGGTCTTTGTAAGTTGATCAATGGACTCGGAAATAAACTGTTGTTCCCGTTGCGCCTCGAGGGTGCTCTCGTGCGCCTTGTCGTGGGTTTGGGACAAATCATGGGACTGGCGCACGGTCTCTTTTATCTGTTCTTCAAATGTTGTGGCGCGCGCTTCCATTTCCGTCGCCAATTGCTGTTGCTTTTCCGCCTGTTCGAGTGTTTCATTGCGGGCCCGTCCGGCCCGCTCCTGGCTGCGCCGCAGCTCCTCGAGGGCATGCATGGACTCCGCTTGTTTCACACGCAAGTCTGACACCTGCGCGTTCAATGTTGCCAGTGCCGCACGCTCTGTTGCGGCGGCTTCCGTCGCTTCCTGCAATTTTCGATTCAGGCTTTCGTCGTCATCGGCCATGCCGCCCACGCGCGACTGCGCTTCTTCGCGTTTTTTATCGAGTTCGCCCTGCTGCTGTTGTAGGGCTTCACGGCGGACACGCAACGCATCAAGGGCATCCCGCAAATTCTCTTCTTCCGCGTTGTGACGCGCCAGCGCAGCGCCAACCCTGGCGATTTCCTGGCGCTGTTCATTCATCTGCTGTTCCAGTTGCCGCTGTTTCTCGCCAAGTTTATCGGCCTGACCGGTCAAGGCATGAACGCGTTGGGCAGACTTGCTGATCTGTTCAGCGGCGCGGGCCACACTGGTTTCCAAGTCTTCAATTTCCGCGCTGCGCCCGAGCAGACCGTGACTTTCATGTTGGGTGCGTCCGCCGGTTACCGCACCCGCGGGGGTCACCACTTCCCCGTCCAACGTTACCAATCGTGGGAATCGTGTTTCTTCTCGGGCGATGGCGATGGCGTCGTCAATGGTTTCCACTATCAGCGTGTTGTACAACAGGTATTGTACCGCTGGCAACAAATGGTTGTCGCAGTGTATATAGTCAATCGCTTTCCCGACTACGCCCGGGCGGTTGGCGATCCCGTCGGTATCGTCATGACGTCCGGCGCGAATGGTATCGAGCGGCAGAAACGTCACCCGGCCCGCGCGATGCTGTTTCAGAAATGCAATGGCCGCCTTCGCAGCGTTCGCCTGCTCCACTATCACATTGTTGATGTTGCCGCCCAGGGCCGCTTCGAGGGCATATTCGAATTTCTTCTCCGTCGAAATCAGGTCGCCCACAGGCCCCACGATACCATCGAAGCCCGGGAGTTCCTTTTGCTTCGCCATCATCACCGCACGAACACCCACCGCAAAGCCTTCATAGCTGTCGCGCAGTTCCACCAGCGATTTCAACCGCGCTTCGCGACTGCTCTTCTCTTCGCGTTGTCGTTGCCATTGTTCATTGCAGGCGGCTGTTTCCCGAGATATTTCAGCGGCCTCCTTACGCGCGGCCTCCTGCTCCGATACTATTTGCGCCAGTTTTTCCTGATGTTGCGCTTCTTCCGAGCGTATAGATTCAATACGCGCCAGGGCCTCTTGCCTGCGCTGCTCGAGCATGGCCTGCTCTTCATGTACGGCGGCCAATTGGGTCTGTACATTTGCAATATTAACCGCCAGGGTTTCGAGTTCCGTCTGGGCGCGGTTGCGGGTATTCACCGACTCCAGGGTCATCCCGCGCAATTGCTCCACCAATTGTTCGGCTTGGGCCAGGCGTTTTGCGGCAGCCTCCTGCTCGGCCTGTTGTTGACCCAATGCGCCGGCGCAGGTGTCCACTTCACTGGCAAGGGCCGCACCTTGTTCGTCTGCCGCGCCCGCTTCATGTTGCATAGACGCTGCCTGTTGCAATAATTGTTCACGCGTCTGAAGCGCTTCCTGGCCACGGCTGCGGGCAAACTCGATCTCCTTGTTCAATAAGGCGATTTTACCTTCCAGGCGTTCCATTTCCGTTGCCGTCTCATGTTCCTTTTCGCGGCGCTCGGACAGAACACGGTCCATCTCAATGCGCTTGAGATTAACCGTCTCCAATTCCGCTTCCTGACGCGAGGTCTTCGTCGTCAGTTCCTGAAACTGGTCAGTGCTGCGCGCAAGTCGTCCACGCAAATCGGTCACGTGACCGCTCAATTCATTGTAATGCAACCAGGCGTTGCGTATTTCAAGGGTACGCAGTTCTGTTGTGTATTCACGGTGTCGGATTGCCGCGTTCACCTGCCGTTTCAGCGAACGCATCTGGCGATCGACTTCCGAAATAATGTCGGCCAGTCGAAGCATGTTCTGGTCCGCGGATTCCAATTTTCGCATGGCCACGCGCTTGCGCGACTTATACTTGATAATGCCCGCGGCTTCCTCGAGCAGATAACGGCGGTCCTCGGGTTTGGTGCTCAGGATCATATCTATCTTTCCCTGCCCGATCAGGGAATAGGCGTTGGTGCCGATGCCGGTGTCCATGAACAATTCCTGCACATCGCGCAGCCGGCACGCGGCCTTGTTCATCAGGTATTCGCTTTCGCCGGAACGATAGACGCGGCGCGTCACCTCCACTTCGCTGAAATCCACTGGCAGCTGACCGTCGGCATTGTCAAACATCAGCGACACCTCGGCCATGCCGGTGGGCGGGCGTCCGCCGCTGCCATTGAAGATCACGTCCTGCATGTGCGTTCCGCGCAGTGTTTTCACGCTTTGTTCGCCCAGCGCCCAGCGCAATGCATCGAGTATATTGCTCTTGCCGCAGCCGTTGGGACCGACAATTGCGGTGATGCCGAGGTCAAACTTCACCGTGGTAGGGTCGGCGAAGGACTTAAATCCGTTCATGAATATTTGCTTGAAATACATGTATATCCTTCAACGTCATTCTGACTTGACGCCTGCTGTCGGCGTCAAATTAAATGGTTATCAGCGTTTCATGCCCATTGCCGCATCAAGCGGCTATGACTCTATCTTGTGAATTCTGGAAATGGACAACGCGCGACCTGTTTTAACGTCCACATCAACAATGACAGCGCTAAATTGGGCCGGCCCCTGGGCCACCTCCCATTTGCGCGGCATGCCGGTAACCAGTCTACTTATCACGCGGTCGCTTTCCACACCCAGTATACTGTTATAAGGGCCACACATGCCTGTGTCAGTAATGAACGCGGCGCCTTCCGGCAATATCCGTTCGTCCGATGTCTGCACGTGCGTATGCGTGCCGAGTACGGCGGTGCAGCGCCCGTCCAGGTGCCAGGCCATTGCCGCTTTTTCGGAGGTGGCCTCGGCGTGCATGTCCACCACGATTACACGCGTTTCCGGGGGAAGCGCCTTCAACTCTTCCGCAACTTTCAAGAATGGACAATCCACCGGTTCCATGTATATACGGCCAATGAGGCTTATCACCGCCGCACGCGTCCCATCGGGAAGCGTGTGCAGCACCGTGCCCCTGCCGGGCGCGGCGGGCGCGTAGTTGGCGGGCCGCGCTACATCGGGTAAAGCGTCTATGCCCTTGACCATTTCATTCTTGCGCCATGTATGATTGCCCAGCGTGAATACATGAATGCCGCAATTGCGTAATTCCTGGATAAGCGCAGGCGTGGCGCCGGTGCCGCCCGCGCAATTTTCCGCGTTCGCAATCACCATGTCAATGTTGTGTTCAGCAACCAGTTCCGGCAGGAACCGCTGCACCACGCGACGTCCCGGGCGCCCGACAATATCGCCAATAAAAATAATCTTCATGAATATCCTCCCGGAATTGTGGTAATTGTACCGCAGTCGCCCCCCTTGACGCCACAGCAGCGCAAGCGCAGGTTTACGCCGAATGTTATTTCGTGCTATGCTTGCGTTTCAAGCGGTAGCGCATTGTATGTTATCTTCGTCTATGTTGTTCATATTTCCGTGGCAAGTCATTGTATCGGGTTGTCTAAAGGCATATCTACGGCAATGGCATGGGCGTAGAATGCACGATAAGATCAACTGCAAACAACAAGGAGTTCTGGTATGGCGGGCGTCGAAAAAAACAAATCCCGTGATGCAATAGTGGGCGTTGATATAGGCGGCACCAAAATGATGGCCACCGTTTACGACGCTGACTTCAATATCTTGGGAAATTGTCGCAAGAAAAGTCGCGGCAAAAGCGGCAACGACAGCGAAAAACGGGTTGTAAAAGTGATCCGCGAAGCGCTTGAAACAGCGGGCAGTCCTACTATAAGCGGCATTGGCGTTGGTTCGCCAGGGCCGCTTGATCCTGAAACCGGCGTCATCATAGACACGCCGAATCTGGGCTGGAAGGACTTTCCGCTGGCCGCATTGCTGCGTGACGCTTTCGGCGTTCCCGTGGTTGTTGATAATGATGTAAATGTCGGCACTTATGGCGAATGGCGCTGTACCTCGTTGCGGTCTTACCGGCACGTACTGGGCGTGTTCCCCGGTACGGGCATTGGCGGCGGCATCATTATTGACGGTAAGATACTGCACGGGTTCTCAGGTGCGGCGGGTGAAGTGGGCCATATAACCATTGCGCTCGACGGCCCATTTTGCGGCTGCGGCAAGCGTGGTTGTCTTGAGGCGGTAGCGTCGCGCGTTGCCATCGCCAAGGAGGCGGCGGCCCTTGCCGCTCGCGGCGACGCGCCCTATATTCTCGAACAGTGCGGCACGGATGTAAACGCCATTCGCAGCGGCGTATTGGCGCGCGCCATCGAAGCGGGCGATCAGATGGTTGAAGCGGTGGTGCGCAAGGCCGCTTACCTCACGGGCGTTGGCGTTGGGAACCTGATCAACGTACTCAGCCCCGAGGCCGTGGTATTGGGCGGCGGCCTGGTGGAAGCGATGGAAGCGTTGATGCTCGAAGAAATTACTCGGGGCGCCGATGAGCACGCCATGCCCTTCCTCAGAAAGGATGTCGTCATCACCGCCGCGCAACTTGGCGATGACGCGGTCGTAATGGGCGCGGCGCAACTCATAGTGGAACATCTTGCTTCCGGCAAGAAGGGCAATGGGAAATAAGCGCGCTTATGGAAACAGCAATACTGCGGCTCCACTGCTGCGACGTAAAGGGCATTGTATACAATGTCAGCCGGTTCATCTACGAACACAACGGCAACATCATCAATGCCGAACAATATGCGGAGGCCATTGACAACCGCTTCTTCATGCGCGTCTATTTTGACAGCAGCCAATTGCGCTGTACCCGCGAAACGTTTTGTGAAGGGCTGCGCGAACTGGCCGCCGCGTTTGACATGGAAACGGCGATCACCTTCTCCGATCAGCGCAAGCGCATGGCGGTCATGGCGTCAAAATACGACCATTGTCTGTACGACTTGTTGCTGCGACACCGCTACGGCGAGATCAACGCCGACCTGGCGTTGGTTGTCAGCAATCATCGCGAACTGGAGCATGTGGCCGCATCGTTTCACATTCCTTTCTTCTACGTGCCCGTCACAAAAGACACTAAAAGCGAGGCGGAAGCGCGAGCATTGGAATTGTTCGCGGCCCACCATGTAGATTTTGTTGTGCTGGCGCGATACATGCAGATATTGACTGATGATTTCGCGCGTCGCTACGAGCACCGCATCATCAATGTGCATCATGGTTTTCTGCCGGCCTTCAAAGGCGCGAAGCCTTATCATCAGGCTTACGAACACGGAGTCAAGATCATCGGCGCCACCAGCCATTACGCCACGGCGGAACTGGACATGGGGCCTATTATTGAACAGGAAACCATGCGCGTGGACCATACCCACAGCGTTGACGCGCTGGTCGCCATGGGTCGTGATTTAGAACGCAACGTGTTGGCGGCTGCGGTCAAAGCGCATGCCGACGACCGGATTATGGTTTATCAGCGGCGCACTATCGTATTCCGTTGACGCGCCGCCCTACTTCTTCTTATACCGTTCTCGATACGCGCCCGGAGTCATGCCCACATAACGTTCAAAAAGTTTCCCGAAATTACTCTGGTCGCGAATGCCCACCCGACGCCCCACTGCCGCTGCGCTCAACCGCGTGTTTCGCAACATCCGTTGTGCGTGTTCAGCGCGAACGCGTCCGAGGTATTCTGTGAAGCTGCCCTTTACCCGGCACTCCAACGCGCGGGTGATGCTTGACGCGGCCACGCCAAAATCAGCGGCAATGTCCCGCAAAGTCAGCTCGCTCTTGTAGCGTTTGTAGACAATGTCCACCAAATCCGGCAGGTAGCCGGGCATGGCGTTTTCACGCTTCGGTCGCACACACCGTAATAAGCGCATGGCGGCGTTCAGGAGTTTTCGTGGTTCGTTGATATCGCCTGTTTCCGCCAAAAAGAGTGGATATCTATGCATTGCGGGCTCCATGTCGCCGCCCATGTTCCCTGAGGCTTCCAGTATCTGGGATACGGTGCGCGTTAGTAACAACTGCATAGATTCAGGCGACTGCCGGTGTAACAGCCGCGCCTCATCAAGTCGGTCCTGCAACGCGGCGCGCACGATTCTCGTGTGTCCGCAAAGTAATGCCAGCGCCGCTAGCGCCGTCCAGGCATTTACGGTCTCCGCAATAAAAGCGCGCTTTTCGACGCTGTCGTGGGCACTCACATCTGAAATCAGGCCCGTCGTTTCCGAATGTTCTTCGGCCTCTTCTTCTGACTCACACGCCGCGTATGCCTCACGCAACCCTTCGGTCAACCATTCCGCTGTGGCGCGAACGGCGCCGGCGGGAATAATGCGCACATCATCCAGCGTGAAATCGGGCGCCCCATCGTCATCAAGCGCCACGTCAAACATGCGCAGGCCCAGGCGCACATCATGGGCAACATCCTGAGCCGCTTCCGCTGGGATATACGGGCCAAAGGTAATGAGATACTCCGTTTCGGGAAGCGCGGGCACACACACACAGGTCAGCCCCAAATGGCAAACGAATGTAACGGGCACTTTCTCCTGGCTGGCAAGGGTTGACGCGCTCGCGCGGGAACTGCGACAGGCGCGCGCGCCGTCAGCGTTCTCTGCTACGCACTGACACACGGCGCAACCGCCCCATCCCATTATCGGCAGTTCATTCTCCTCGCCCGCGCTGAAATGCAGGCTCATCGGCGTTGCCGCCACAAGCGCGGCGCGGTCCAGCAAGCGCTTCACTGCTTCGCTCCGAAAAAACGCCGGCGACGCCTTCACGTGGTCACCTCGAAGACAGGCGATACCACATCGGACGGCGCAGCCAGGATTTGGACGGGCAACCCGTCAAGCGCTTCACGCGCCAGGGCGCACGCCAGTTCAGGGGTGTTGTTGTCCCGGCTGATATGCGCAAGCACCACCAGGCGCAACGCTTCATGCCGTAATTGCCGCAACAGTTTCTGCACGTCATGATTGGATAAATGGCCGGTACGGCTGCGGATGCGTTGCTGTATGCTTGGCGGGTACGGCCCCTGACGGAGCAGGTCGGGACAATAATTGGATTCGATAACCAGCGCGTTCGCGCCCATCAGCCGCGCGCGGATCAATTGTGAACAATGGCCGAAATCGGTGGCGAGACCAAGGGTCGCCCCATTCGACCGAACCACATAATTCACCGGGTCCGCGGCGTCGTGGGACACAGCGAAACTGGTTACGCTTAATCCGTTAAACTGCAAGGTATCGCCAGATTCGAAATGCATCACATTGGGAATAACGCCGACGGAAGCAGGAAGCGCCTCGGCGCAGGGTTGCGTCATGAATACAGGCGCGTCAACACGCCGCGCCAGTACACCAAGCCCACGAACATGGTCCGTGTGCTCATGGGTCACCAACACCGCATCCAGCGACTCGGGGGCCACGCCGGTTTCCGCCATCGCCGCCGCCAGACGTTTGTAACTCAACCCGTTGTCAATCAACAACCGTGTGGTTTCATTGTAAACAAGCAGCGCGTTGCCGCTGCTGCTGCTGCCTAATATCACAAAACGTAACAACAGAAGGTCTCCAATAAGAACCAAGTACGCGCTTAACCCGGATATTTCACCGGGTTCCGTCGTGATCTTAGATACCGAATAATCGCAAACGCAATAGCGTTCAAGTGGGCATTCACCTTTCGTACGGCTGTATGGTTTCCAGGCCGGGGACGCAATTATAATACTTCTGGTTGATGGTGTGGAGCGGCACGCAGTTCTCGGACATACACATCACTGCTTTGAATATCGTCCCGGTCTTTCCAAAGACCGACAAGGGCAGATTGGCGCAATTGTCCGACCGTCAAAGGAGGCGCATCCGTTGACCGCGAATCATGGCTTAAAACAATAACCTCGACATGTTGCCCGCGCTTAACAGGCAAATCCGATACGGTAACTTCGCCATCGGCGTCTACAATCTGACCTATTCTGATTGGTCTCATACTCATGCCTTTCGCCGGTGCTGCCACTCAAAGCATTTACTGTCCAAAATGACAAAATGCGTCTGAAGGCTACTGTCTTCACTTGGTTAGCATAGCAAAATGGGATGCGTACCCACGAAAGATATGGGACTACATTTCCAACATATACAGGAACATGCTTCAGCATCCCAATTGCCTACGCATTCGGAGCGCAAAGATCGTTTCAGAAATCCAAGGCCGCTGAATAATAATGTCGCAGCACAGCGCGCAGCCGCTGGTTCAGGCATACGCTATTTTCTTTTCACCAAACAACATCAGAAATTCGTGTAACAGATTCGAGACGCGTTATACTTCAAGTAGTCAGTATTAAGGAGATATCTTCATGGAAGCAATAAAGAGAATCGCCGATGTAAAGAACCATAGACTAACGGTGCGCCTGCCCAAAGACTTTAACCACCCTCGGGTTGAGGTTATTATTCTGCCTTGCGAATCGTCCGGCGCCTCGCCAAGGGATGCCGCATCGGCGTGGCAACGGGACTTTTTGTCCATCTCCTGTTGGGATGAAGACTTACAGGAGGCGACGGTACGCTCATAGCCGCTGAAAACGTTCTGATTGATAGATCGGTCATCATTGATTTCCTGCGCAAGAAAGACAAGCGGAATACCTTGCTATGGGAAATCAGGGAAGAATTTTTGCTATATTTCCGTGGTTATCCTCTTTGAACTGTACGCAGGCGCCACCACGGACTTGAAGCGGTCTGACGTGGACAAAATTTCAACATGGATAAAACCGGTTGCTTTGGACGCTGCCATCGCGAACAAAGCAGCCGCCTATTATCGGGAACTGAAAACACGCAACCGCAACGTCGAATTTCGCGACCTCTTTATCGCCGCTACAGCAACACACCACGGATTTCAACTGGCCACATTGAATACAAAACACTTTCAACGCATTAAAGATTTGGCGCTATTGCTTTAACAAGCGCGTCCGCCATCTAAATTCGGAGGCGGCTGCGATAGGGGCATATCTGTATGTCCACGCGCGTTTTTCCAGGCCATCACAGCCTCGACAACCATCCATGCCTGTACCAGCAGGATGAACACGCCAAACCCGAAGAGTAAATAATTGCGGGCCTGGTAAAACGTCATCACTTGATATATAAGCGCCCATGCGGGGATCACAAGCATCATCAACAGGGGGATTACCACGAAGAAGATGGGCTTGTTGTTGCGTCGCAGATAAAAAATGACCACCAGAAAAGCGAGTCCCGCAAGCAATTGATTTGTAGCGCCAAAAAGCGGCCACAACAGCAATCCGCCCGACCCCGGGCCTTCGGGGCCGCGCATCAGCGCAAGGATGCCGGCGCAGACCACGGCGATGGTGGTCGCCACATACTTGTTTCGCAACGCGTTGACGCTGACCGCGCCGCCAATCTCCTGAATCACGTAGCGTTGCAACCGGGTCGAAGTGTCTATGGTGGTGGCGGCGAAACAGGCCACCATCACGGCGATGATGCCAATGGCCAAATCCCGTGGAACGCCAAGGGCGGCTATCATGTTGCCGCCGCCTTCAATAAACACGCCCACCGTATGCGCCAGCCGCATGCCGCCCCAGCCGTGGCCGTAGTAATGCATGAACGCTTCCCTGCCAAAGAGGGACTCGCCGTCAACGGTTGCGAGGATGCCAATGCCCGCGCAACAGCTGATAATTACGAGCAGCGCAAGTACGCTTTCAACAAGCATGGAGCCGTACCCGATGTACAAGGCGTCCGTCTCACGATTGATCTGTTTCGACGAGGTGCCGGACGACACCAGCGAGTGAAATCCGGAAATAGCGCCGCAGGCGATGGTAATAAACAAAAAAGGCATCAGCGGCGGCGCGCCGGTCAGCCCTTTGCCAAGTATGGGCCCCACCATGGGCGGCGCAGCCACAAACAGCCCCACAATCAACAGGAACAGGGCGACGTACAATTGCAGCGAATTGATGTAATCCCGCGGCTGCAACAACATCCATACCGGCAATACGCTTGCGACGAAACAATAAATCAAGAGGAACAAGGTCCATAAAACAACCGAAGACCCCAACGCGTCCATGTACGAGGCGCCCGCTCCCGGGAAAAGCGCCAGGCCGGTGTCGAAAGACAGATGCCGCACCCCCAGATACACCGTGAAATAAAGCAGCAACAAGGCGATGGCCGACATAAGAAACAGGTTGCCGCCCCGTTTATAAATCACTACGCCTACCACGACAGCCAACGGCATGGCCGTCCACACGGACAGCACGGTCTGTGGATAAATGGAAAAGATGGTGGCGATCACCAGCCCGAACACGGCAATGATAATGGTCAGCGTCAAGAAAAGAATGGTCAAAAACAACAAGCGCGTACGGCGCGAAATCATCTGGCCCGATATGTCGCCGATGGTCTGGCCGCGATGACGCATGGACACCACCAACGCCCCGAAATCATGCACCGCGCCGACAAAAATGGAACCGAGCACCACCCACAACAACGCGGGCAGCCACCCCCAGAACACCGCAATAGCGGGTCCGACAATTGGTCCCGTCCCCGCGATGGACGTAAAGTGATGGCCAAACAACACCAGCCGGTTCGTAGGCACATAGTCCAGACCGTCACGGAGCGCATGGGCGGGCGTTGGCGCCTCGGGTTGCAGCGAAAATATCTTGCGCGCGAGCCAGCGCCCGTAGGTGTTGTACGCAATGATGTAGCCTGCGAAACAAAGGATTGCAATGGCAATGGTAGTCATAACACGATTCTCCCGAACAGTCGCCTCGCTTCCAGCAACGACCACGTTTAAGCCCGCACAGATCGTCTGATGCTTCCGTAAACCTGCGAAGGTTGCGCCCAATCACCTGCGTTGCGCGGGCGTCGGCTATACGCATATAGGAATACGACGGTGTCGGCGAATGCGCGTAGCGCCTGGGACAGCGCACTCTTCGCGAAAGCAGTACACTACTGGTGATATGTGTGGGCCGACCCTATGCCATATTATATACCCGCCACCCCTGCAATGCATGTTTTTTTGCGCCTGGGTGCGCGCAAACGCGGACAGTGTTGCTGCTGCGGGTTCCGGCATGTCGAAAAGTACGTTTATGATATAACAGTGGCAGCACGTCAGCGCTGATTTATCGCGCCGCCCCGAGCAACATACGCAGCTGCATGTCGCTGTAGCCATGTCGTCGCAAGGGCGCAATAATGTCCAATTCCAGCGCCGGCACATAATAATCCAACACATTGCTTGTGCCTTTGATACGCCACTCGTTCACGGAGGCGGGGATCAACGCCGCCTCGCCCTGTTCAAGGACGCAACCGCTGTTCTCCGCAACGAGCGTAACCACATCGTCCACCGCCATCAGAATATGGAACGATCTGCCCGTGCCCTCAAACGCCGCGCCGCCTCTCACGCATATCCGCTCCGCCGCGAAATAGGAACAGGCCGAAAGCACCTCGCGCACAACGCCACCTTCGGTGTATCGCAGCGGCGCGACCCGTCCGCCGTGGTCAATCGCGAAATCCATGACGGCCATTGCTTTCTCAATGTGCAGCGTGCGCGGCACACCGTTCTCGTCCACGCGCTTCCAGTCAAACAGCCGATAGGTAATATCGCTGTTCTGCTGTATTTCAGCCAGCAATTTGCCCGCGCCAATAGCATGAACGGCCCCCGCATTCACAAACACGCCGTCGCCCGCCGACACGGAAAAGCCGCGCAAGAGCGGCGCAACGTCGCCCGCATTAAGCGCCGCCTTGAAGCTGTCGCGCGTTACCCCAGCGCACAACCCCGAGAACAGCGCGCTCTTGTCTTCCGCGTCTATCACATACCACATCTCGGTTTTGCCCGTGTCGCTCTCGCCAAGACGCAACGCCTTTGTATCGTCGGGATGTACCTGCACGGACAACACGTCGCCGGCGTCAATCAATTTCAGCAACAGCGGAAATCGTCCCTGGGACGTGTGTTGCGCCTGTGCGCCAAGGATGGCTGACGCGTCCATATCCATTAAGTCGCGCAGACTTCTCCCTTCAAACTCACCCGAAGCGACAACGCTCTCGCAGCTGACATGATCGGAAATCAGCCACGCCTCGCCTACCGGCCCGGGCTGATGTACGGTGCGTTTGAGAACGCGCGTCAGTTTGTCGCCGCCCCATAAGCGCTCCATGTAGTGCTCTTGAAATTTCAATATGCCAAACTGCATGTGTCATCTCCTGTCGCGTCAACGTTTTCCAACGGTTGCGATATAGATGGTAAATTCGTCGCTGCCGTCAACGCCGAGAAATCTGTCACAGCCCGCCTGGTCGTAGGCGGCAATGGCGCAGGCGCCCGCGCCGATGCATTGACATGCAAGATACAGGTTCTGACAGGCATGGCCTGCGTCAATAGCGATTACCTTGTGCGCGGCCAGATCGTACCGCCATTCCATCCGCGCCGGCAGGGTTGTCCAGAAGAATGTCGCCGCCCCCGCCGCAACAAATCCCTGGCCAAGACACGCCAGCGCCGCATCACGACCAATCCCATCGTCTATCCGCAGCTGCGCCAGCGCGCCGTCGAAGGGCAGATACCGATACAATCCGGGGGCCAGCGATTCCACGCGATTGACCGCCAGATAGGTCTCAAAGCTGTGACGCGCGCCCGCCGACGGCGTGGTGCGAAGCGCGCATTCAGGACCAAGCACGCTGCGCACGCCTTGTGTCGCCCACAACAACATGGACAATTCATCGAGGGTCAGCGCCGCAGCGCCATAAGCGCGTACGCTCTCTCGTTGGCGAATAGCGGCGGCAACGCTCACCGTGCCCAGACGGTTTAATGCCGCCGCACCGTCGGGCAGCGGAACGCGCGGCGCATCCGGCAAACACGGTTTCTGCAACGGCGGCGCGGGTTGTCCAAGGCTCTGCGCCGTGCGCGAAAAATCTATCTGTTGACGGATATCGTCCTTGAGAAAGAAACGGTTCCCGTCATATCTGTCGCCGTTCATCTGATAAATCACCTTGTCTCGTGCGAAACCCACGCAACCGCCGTATCAGGATTCTGCGCGCACGGTTCCCGAACGGATCACCGCCTGGCAGGCCAGACGCTGATCGTCATCCAGACCCAAATCCCGTTCCGCGTCGTTCGGCGGCTCAAGATTTTCCATTCCCTCTGTAACGGTGATGATGCACATCCCGCATTGGCCAGCGCGACATCCAAAAAGAACGCCCAGGTCCTCGCACGCGTCCATGATCGCGGAACCGTCCGCCACTTCCTTCTCTTGACCATCAATAACAAGTGTTGCCATAACGCTTTCTCCTCTCTTACGCTGTCATCGTTTGCGCTGCCATGCAAGCGCTGTATGGTTAAAAAACACGAGTCCATGTCCATTACGGAAAAGTATACCAGAGAAAGCGCCGTCATACGTATTTCACAATGTGCCATGGAGAGATTGCGCTGTCGCCTGCGACCATGTACAATAATATACACGATTACGTCAAAGAATAAACAACAAGGAAAGGAGCGCGCTTCATGAAAAAACTAGCTATTGTTGCGGCCATTCTCTGTTCGTTCGCTTCGTTATGGCCTGTCCATGGCGAACAGCACCAGCCGCCCGACCCCGCAATGGAAGTAAACGTGCCCATGCGCGCATTGACTTCCGGCCCACAGTCGCACTGGTTCGCTTATTACGACAAGCACCAGTTCGATCCCACCGACCGCTATGCACTGGGAATGCAGGTCTCCTTCGAGGACCGCGCCCCCGAGCCGGACGACGCCATTATGTTGGGCATGGTTGATCTGCAAAATAACGACACGTGGATTCCTTTCGCGGAGTCAACCGCCTGGTGCTGGCAACAGGGATGCATGTTGCAGTGGCTGCCCGGCTCTGACACAGAGGTCATTTATAACGCCCGCGAAGACGACCGGTATATCGCCGTCATACAAGACGTGTTCACCGGCGAAAAACGGACGCTGCCGCGCCCCGTATACACCGTGGCCGCGGACGGCAAATCCGCAGTAGGGCTCAATTTCGCGCGCGTTGGCGAAACGCGGCCCGGCTACGGGTATAACGGCGTCCCGGACCCCGGCGCTGATGAACTGCATCCGGATAATGACGGCATCTATTCTCTTGATTTGGTTACAGGCGCGTCGCAACTGATTGTAACGCTTGACCAGATCGCCGCATACCGACCCGACGATACAATGGACAAGGGGAAGCACTGGTTCAATCATCTCTTGTTCAATCCCGACGGTTCCCGCTTCATCTTCCTCCATCGCTGGCATCGCGAGTCCGGACGCGGCTGGTACACCCGTGGATTCACCATGCAGCCCAACGGTGAAAACCTCTTCTGCTTCAATGACCACGGCATGGTCTCTCATTTCATCTGGCGCGATCCGCGCAACATTCTGGCATGGTCGCGTGAACCCGATTCGGGAAATAAATTTCATCGCTACGAGGACATGACCGACAACGTCGCTGTTGTCGGCGATGACATACTCACCCAGGACGGCCATTGCACCTACTCGCCGTGCGGGAAGTGGATTCTGACGGATACCTATCCCGACCGCGACCGGATGCAGACCCTGCTGCTGTACCGGCCCGAAGACGACAAAGTCGTCACACTCGGACGGTTCTACCAGGCGCCCACCGATGATATACAACTACGATGCGACCTCCATCCTCGTTGGAGCCGTGACGGCAACTATGTCTGCATTGACTCCAAATGGTCGGGACAACGGCAAATGTACCTCCTCGAGGTCACTGAAATCATGGGCGAGGAATAGCGGCAGACGGACGCCGGGTAGTATAAAGCCCTATGTCGCACCAGTTGGCTAACGTCGTCCGCAGCTCTGAAACTATTTTCAGGCTTGTGGGCACGCGTAGTATTGGTGTATACTAAGAACATGAACGAACGGTAGGTAGAGGGTATGAACGAGGATAAACCAGACGTGCATACAAATAACGACGCAGAATCCCGTCTGCTGGAAAGCGCCCTGACCCTTTTCTCAGAACGCGGATACGAAGGCACAAGCATTCGTGAAATCATTGAAGGGGCCAATGTTACAAGACCTGTTCTTTATTATTATTTTACAAATAAAGAGGATTTGTTCCGAAGACTCCTCGAGCCCGCCCTCGCCGAATACACGCGCAGCCTCCAGGAGATTCGCGAGAGCTACGCCGAAGTGGTCGGACGCTTGAAAGCGATTGTACGTGAAACGTTCCGTTTCACCGAAAAGAACCCGAAGGGTGTCCGCCTGATCTTGCAGCTATACTTTTCACCTCCCAAAGGCGGCCCCAAGCTGGACAAGTCCATCTATCGTCTGCGGCGATTCCGATTGCTCGAAGAGATCATGCAGGAGGGACTTGATTCCGGCGAGCTGGCCGGCGGCGACGCGCAGAGCCTGGCGCTTATCTTGATTGGCATGATGGACGCCTATATCATGGCAAAATCTTATCTGCCCGAAACACACCTCTCGCCGGAACTGGCCGAGGGGCTGGTTGATCTGTTTTACTATGGCGCCTGTTATAAAGAGAACCCGCCCACCATCCTGCAAAGCCCCTTCAAATACGTCTAGCCCGCATATTTCACGCCGGTTTGTGGTGGGTTGCGCTTCGCTGTACCCACCCTACCGAGGGTTCTGTGAACCTGCACGACTTCAATAGTGTGCCGTGCCGCAAGTACAGTGTCCATGAATAACTTGAACTGCAACGCCAAAACTGGTACTTTGACAGTTCCTTAACGCGGATATTGGAGAAAGGGTAATGGCAAACGTTCGCGCACTGGACATAATCGTACTGGTCGTTTATTTCGGGGGCATCTCCGTCGCCGGGATATGGTTCGCGCGACGCACCAGAAGCACGGAGGATTATTTCCTGGGCGGACGCAATTTCCCGGGCTGGGCCATTGGTCTGTCCATGGTCGGTACGTCCATCAGTTCGCTCACGTTCCTGGCCTATCCCGGCGACGCCTACAGAACCACCTGGTTCCGCATGTTGCCGAATTTCACCATGCCCATCGCCATTTTCATCGCTTCTATATGGTTCCTCCCCTTTTTCCGACGCGGCAACCTTACCTCCGCCTACGAATATCTCGAGGGGCGCTTCGGCCCGGGAACACGGGTGTATGCCTCGTGCATCGCTATTGTGGGAATGGTGTTTCGAACCGGCGGCATTCTCTTTCTGCTGTCGTTGCTGCTCCATGAACTCACCGGCTGGAACGTGAGCGTCTGCATCATCCTGGGCGGCGTCTTTGTATCCTTTTACACCGTCGTCGGCGGGATAGAGGCAGTGGTCTGGACCGACGTGGTACAGACCATCGTGCTGTTGGTGGGCGGATTCGCATGCCTGGCGGTTATCGTATATGCGCTGCCGGGCGGGTTGCGCCAGATATTCGAGGTCGCCATCGAGGACGGCAAGTTCATGTTCGCCGATGCCGACGTGAACCCCGACGGTTCCCTGGATTTCATGGATACCGACTGGGGCGTTTCTTTCATGCGACGTACCGCCACCATGATGTTGTTCCTGGGACTCACAAACTGGCTCACCGAATACAGCACCAACCAGAATGTCATCCAACGTTATTGCGCCTCGAGATCGCCCCGCGAAGCGCGCAAGGCCATGTGGTTGTGCTGCTGTTTCAGCGTACCCATCTGGGGATACTTCATGTTTCTGGGCACGTCATTCTATGTGTTCTTCAAGGTGAACGCGGACGAAAACGCTTTCGCCATTCTCACTGGTCTGGACGGCGCATCGGCGGAACAGATTCTCCCTTATTTCGTGCTGCAATACCTGCCCGTGGGCGTGTCAGGACTGGTGGTCGCCGCCGTGCTCGCCGCGTCCATGTCGTCCCTGGACTCCAGCATCAACGCCACCGCTACCATCACCGTGGTGGATATCTACAGAAGGCATCTGGCCAAAAATAAAAGCGACGCCCACTATCTGCGTGTGGCCCGCTATATCGCTGTTGCCGCGTCCGTACTGATGATTGCCGTTGCGCTCTGGTTCAATACCATTGAACTGAGAACCTACCAGGACATGGGCATCATCATGGCCGCGCTCATGAGCGGCGGTCTGTTCGGATTGTTCATGCTCGGCTTCCTCACCACCTGGGGCGACGGACGGGCCGCGTTTTTTGGCATTATCGCCACATTGGCCTATACGCTTTGGATGCTTGCGAAACGCTTTGAAGTGCTGCCGCCGGGAACCTTCCCTGACACCGACCCCTACTACACTGGCATCATCGCCAACATGCTGTTTTTCGTCACGGGCTTCTTCGTCGGCGGACTGCTTCCGAAAAAGAAACGGGACCTCACAAATCTCACTGTGTGGACGCAGGATGGTACGCCGCTGGAATAATGCGCGCAGGAACACCTCATGAATACTGAACAGAACGATCCGAACAAAACCTATGCCATCAGCGAAGCAAGCGAGATGACCGGGACAACGCCCCATCTGCTCCGCCAATGGGAAGAACGCTTTTCACAATTGCGGCCCCGGCGATCAAGAACCGGACAACGCATGTACAGCCCCGGCGACATTGACATCATCCGTCGTATTAAAACGCTGCTGCAACATGAAGGCATGACTTCGCGCGGCGCGCGTACACAGCTCTCGCGCGAACTGCATGAATTGGGCCGCCCCAAAAATACCCACGAAATCCTGGACGCCCTCGACAAAATCGCCGACGAAGCGAGAGCCATCATCAGCCTCTTCGACCCGGACCAGGAAGGCCAACCTGACCCCTGATCGCTGCCTCCGGTATCCTACCCAACCTCACGAATCCAAAAGTAACGCACCAGCAACAGACCCAGCACCGGCGCCAACAGCCGCAGCAGTATCTCGCCATACCGAAACAATGTGGCGGCAGGTTCATGGGTTGGACGCCGGATAAGCCCCCAAAAAATATACGAGTCCGATTCGTCTTCACCCTCGTCTTCTTGCTCGCCCTCCCAAAGCGCGTCCTCGCCTTCCATCGGCTCCCCTTCTGCCGGGGGGGCGTCTTCGCCTTCTCGTTCGGGTTCGCCCTCGGCATCAACCGGGGGCAGTTCATTCTCGCCGGACAACCACGGCGCGATAATCGGATACGCCACATCGAAACGGCCGTAATAATCGGGCTCGTCCATGTTGCGGCACGATGCATAACCGCCGTATAACTGGCCGATCACCTGCATCTCACCTTCCAAAAACAATGGGCTGCCCGACGAGCCGCCCTCCGTCGAGCCCTCGAGCCATAACACTTCATGGAAATGCGTGGCGGGGGCAAGCGGCGCGCCGCCAAGGCGCGGACTGCCCGTGTCGGACAGGTAACCGAAGGAGATGCGTTTTTCCGTGCCTTGCGGATGATGGATACAAACCGCCGGCGCCGATACCGTTGTCGCCCGCGTTGTATAGCCCAGGTAGGTCAATGTCGCCGGCGGGGGCTCGTTCAACAGCAGCAGTGAAAAGTCCGTGCCGTAGTTTGCGTCGCTGCCCGCAAGGTATACCGCCCCGTTTGCGGAACGCGGCAGCGAGGCCATGTCCGGAATCTCCCCCTCGCCGCATCCGGCGCGTTCGTACAACCACCATACCTCGAGGGTATGCGCCAGCGCCTGGCTGCTGATGCAGTGGTTCGCCGTCAATAAAAGCGGCGGCGGGTTCTCGCCATACCCGGGCGCGGCAAGCAACGCGCCCGTACACGCCCACGCGTCATACGTTACCAGGCCAAGACGCCCCACCGCCAACCCGTGCTCGGCCCATTCAGGATAACAGGCCATATCCAAATGACAAGCGCCTGCCGTCTTCTCCAGCAATACAGGGGAACGGTACACATGGATCAACCGGCTTACTGACGCCGAAACCGCCTCCAGCTGCGTCGCGTTGTCCCCTGACAGGAAAATGCCCACCCCGTCGCCCGCAATGGTGGGTGTCCACACATTTGTACCGCCGGGTATGGGCCCGAAAAAGGCCGTCGGCTCATCCGGGTTATACACATACGCCGCCACGCCAGCGGGCAACTGTAACACGTCAAAACAAAGGCGCACCCCCAGCGCGTCAACCGACCGCGCCTGCAACTCCCAGCGCCAACCGCCGTCGCGTTCCACGCGAAGCGCGCCGGTATTGCAAAAGCCGTCCGACAATGTCAGCGGATACGACAAATAACGGTTCACGCCGTAGCGCATCAACGAATCGGACACTGTCTCGTCGCGCCAGGCGTCTTCTTCTAACAACACTTCGTGGTCCAGGGGATCGAGCGTGTGCAGCGGCGGCGCGGCTATCGGCGTGAAAGGAAGTACGCCCGCGTCTTTACCGCGCGCGTCCGGAAAAGCGACAATCGCGGCGGGTACGTCCGCCTCTGCGGCATCCCAGTCCTTGACGCCAAGGCCAAGCGACGTCAAAGCCGCCGACGACAACAACGCACCCGCACTGTCAAAATACACGTCCACGGGCGCTGTGCCGTCCAGCGGCGCAAGACGACACCCCCATACATACCCTTCCGCAGTTCCGGTCGCGCGCTCCTGCCACACAAAGGCCACATCATGGCCCGCGCCCAAGCCGTACCCGTCAAGCCACGTCCACAAAGACATCGGTTCCAAGGTCGCGTAAGACGTAAGGGATAAACAAACAACAATAAGACACGCCGCCGTTCCCGCACGGAAACGATCCGCGAACCGGTGTTGCGTTGTACACGCAACATCGCAGCCGTTCTCCTTGAAGCGGCTGGAATCTGCTTCTGCGTTGCCGCCAAAATGCATACGAACGTCCTGGCGCCGCTCATACGAGACAGGCAATACGCCGCCAATGTCAAAGAATCTTTTCATAACACATTCCTGGTTGAGAGGGACGCCGGCATTGTAGCAGCTTTCCGCTGGAAACCTATATCAACATACAGACACAATGCCGTCTCAGCAATGAGTTGCAACTATACGAAGAGGTACATACCTGCCAGCCTCTAGCCCGGATATTTCACCAGGCTCACAATGAAACCTGGTGAAATATCCGAGTTAAGGTAGCGGCATTCGATACTGTCACCGGAACTCATGGCAGTATACACTTATTTTAGGAACCCTGTCATTACAGTAAGGTAATACTCAAAGTTGATATAACATGTCCATAATCGGCAGAATGTACTCACTACAGCGACCGGAACCAGAATAACGCATCTATCGAGCACAGGCGACAGATTCGTGAAGCGCATTAAAACGATGACACATAGTATCGAAGTAAAACGCGAATGAACGTTTGTTTAACAATACCACGTGAAAGGGGCGCAGCATCGTGAATGTGGACCAGATGAAAGCGGGCGTGGTGGTTTCCGGCCCGATACTTCCCGAGCCGGTGCGCATTCTCGCCGTGGAGTCCATCGGCGCGGCAGTCAAACTGACCGGCCAGGGGGCAACGCGAAGTTGAAGGATAATCTTCCGACCCGGGCGAATCCGGAGAAAAGCCCATGATCACAAAAGAATACCTGATGGCGCACAGGAAAGAAATCCTGGAGATCGCTCGACGCCATGGCGCACAGGATGTGCGCATTTTCGGGTCCGTGGCGCGCGGCGACCAACAGCAGTATTCCGACCTGGACCTCATTGTGCGTTTTGAACCCGGGCGTTCCCTTTTCGACCACGGCAGTCTTCTGATGGACCTCCAGGAACTGCTGCAGATCAAGGTGGACATCATCAGTGAAAACGGGATGCGGCCGCGGTTTCGCGAACATGTCATGAAGGAGGCTGTGACCCTATGAGAACCGATGACCTGTTGCTGCAGGATATGCTCGATGCCATCAAGGAAATACTGGAAAATACGCCTGAGAATCGAGACGCGTACAATGAAAGCAAGTTGCTGCGCTCGCATCTGGTGCGAAACATTCAAATTATTGGCGAAGCGGGTTCGCGCATCTCAAAAAATGTCAGGGATGCAAGCCCGTCCGTACCCTTGGCGCGCCATCATCGGCATGAGACATGTCGTGGTGCATGATTATTTTGAGATAGACTGGGATGCCGTGTATGAAACCGCCGTCAATGATGTGCCACCGTTGAAACCCTTGATTGAAGAGATAATTACTGGGACGCAAAACAAGCAATACTGAGGGAGGCCATGCGACAATACCCCAAACGACTCATAGAAGTAGACCTGCCCATACGACGCATCTCGGAACATGCGCGGCGGGAAAAGGATATGCGACTTGGACACGTTCCAAGTCTACACATCTATCCCGCTGCACGCCCTCCAGCTGCATGTAGAGCAGTTATATGCGCTGCTCTCTGGCCGGACCCCGTGGATGAACTATGCCCACAGGCGTTTCGGGACACGGCGACCGCGGCCGTCAACGGATTCTCGACGGCCATACGCGATTCGGAACAGATACAAAAGATCATGGGCGAACAGGCAGGCAGTTTCATGGCATTAGAACGGCGGCCCGTGGATGCAACAAACCCCGACCACTGGAACACGCTGCGTTATCTGTTGCTGGATTTTATCTCCGCGTTCGCAGCATGGGAAGCGTCCACTGAACCCCATTTTCTGGAAACAGCGAGGAAACTGACCCAGGCGGCGCATGAGTCGCTCGGTGGAGCGCCAGACACAAAACCATTGGTGGTTGACCCCTTCGCGGGAGGGGGTTCCATACCCCTTGAGGCGTTGCGCATCGGCACGGACGCCTTCGCCAGCGACCTCAATCCCGTCGCCGTGCTGCTCAACAAGGTGGTGTTGGAATACCGAAGGCTGGAACGTAGAACCTGCTTTAGTACCTCATCCCCTTTATCCCCTTTATCAATGTTCAATAACGAACAATGGCAGAAGTGAACCATGCGATTTGAAGAGTTTAAATCGGGCGCCTGGGAAGAACAATACCAGTACAAGAGTTTTTTACCGGTGCCGGTGAATCGGGAGTGGATTTGGCAGGATCCCCGCATTAATGTCCTTCTGGAAGATGCCACCCGCGCGCTGGGAGAACTGAACGCTTACACGCGGATTGTTCCAGATGTTGACCTCTATATAAAAATGCATATCGCACTGGAGGCCAACACCTCCAGCGGAATAGAGGGCACTAATACAACCATTGATGAAGCGGTCATGGATGAGCGCTGCATATTGCCGGAGCATCGGGATGACTGGCGTGAAGTGCGCAATTATGTCAACGCCATGAATAATGCTTTAGAACGGCTCGCTACGCTTCCCCTTTCCATGCGTCTGCTCCGTGATACCCATGAGATTTTGCTTAAGGGTACACGGGGAGAACACAAGTCGCCCGGAGAGTTTCGAAAAAGTCAAAACTGGATTGGCGGCGCATCTCTATCTGATGCGGCATTCATCCCTCCCCATCATACTGTAATTGACGATTTACTTTCAGACCTTGAAAAATTCTGGCACAATGAGTCTATTCATGTTCCCCACTTAGTCCGTATTGCCATCAGTCATTATCAGTTTGAAACGATTCATCCCTTTCTGGATGGGAATGGCAGAATTGGCCGGCTTCTCATCCCCCTTTATCTTATCAGCAATAAACTGTTAGACAAGCCATCCCTTTATCTGTCCGACTATCTGTTCAAGAACAGGGGGATATACTATGATTCGTTGACGCGCGTGCGTGAATCCAACGACATTGGACAATGGGTGCGTTTTTTTCTTACCGCCGTAGTAGAAACTGCCGGGAAGGGCAGGAACACTTTTGAGTCTATTCTTAAACTTCGACAAGAGATGGACCAGTTTGTGGTTTCGTTGGGACGCCGGGCAGAGGATGCCCGAAACCTGATGTTGTTGCTTTACAGTAAACCGGTTATAGATGTTCGCTCTGTACAGGAGGGACTCGAAATCTCTTACGAGCGGGCGAACCGGTTGATAGCCTCTTTTAGTGAAAATAACATTATTTCACAATTTCCTGATCGACAACGTGACCGCATATTTACATTTAGACGTTATTTAAGTTTATTTGGGGAAAAATAAGGACATTTGTGGACATTTAATGACAGTTGCGGTCAAAAAACACAAATAAAAGGCATCTTATTGACGTTTACAGCCGTTAAACGCAAATAAGAAAATGCTGTTGACATAAAAGATGAACAAATCACGATAGTTTTATTCCAGTGCTGGATGACGTGGAGCGGGGCGTTTCCGTCACGGCAGTTGGCAATGATACGGCGTATGTTGCGGGAGGGATATTTATCGAGCAGGAGAGCGAAGACCAGGGAGCTATCTATCCAACAAGAATATACACCAGTAGCGATGGGTTACAGTGGGACACGTTGCCAGACGCGTCTGCTATTATGTGGAAGATGCCCTATCACCTGTTTGAAGCGCACGGCTGCCTGTATTTCGAGTGCGCTTCGGAGGATCTGAAGGAATTTATGGCTGGCTTTGGCATTACACTTGAACCGGGTACGCTTATTCCGCTTTTTCTGGTTGATATATTGTTGGATTCGGGAAACCTGGCGCCGGTTGTCTATCGTTCCTGCGACGGCGGCGCCAGCTGGACAATAGTGCAGGATGTGCCGTGGCATGATGGGGACACTTTCAGCATGCCTCAATATCATGTTTCGTTTAATAACAACCATTACACCCGCGCTGTCACGGATATTAATAGTCCAATCGGTTCACGGGCGTATCTGTTTTATGCAGACGCATTCGGCATCTGGCAGTATCAAAATGTAATTCCCTGGGCATCGCACCAGCACGTGTTTGGTATCGGCGTTTCCCAAAATGCCTTATACAGTATTGCCATGGACACCGCATGGATGTCGCATTTCAATCATGACGGCCTCTACGAAGGCCCCACTGTCTGGAAAAGTGTGAATGGCGTTGATTGGTCGCCTCATTCCATGCAGGCGCCCATCGCCGCGGCATTGGCGGCTTCGGACAATATTCTTGTTGCCAGCCATTTAACGTTTGACTATGTACAGCTACGCACCCCCGGCATCTACTATTCAGTGGATGGCGCATCCTGGTTTTGCTGGCGTGATTGGCCTGATGATTGCGCTGACGAGAACTGTTCTGCCATACCGCTTATGATCACGGACGATGCCCTCTACCTAAGCGTTGAAATTGTGGATGACTGGTCAACAGTCACGGAATTGTGGCGCATGCCAGTATCGTTCTTCCTTTCAGACGGGCCGCCACGCGTTACCATCAGCCGGGCCATGTATCAGCCCGCCCATGCAACGGCGTTCCCCATTTATTTTGATATTGTATGGAGCAAGCCTGTTTATGGCTTCAGCGCCAATGATATCGTCCTCGATGGATTTTATTTTACCCTGGATGAAGCCTCGCAGAAGAACGACGGAACACACTACATACTGACGGTTACCGGCATTGTTTACGGCGAAGGCGGCACTATTGTTGCGCCAACAATACCTGAAGGCATGGTAGTGGATGGGCAAGGGAACCCAAACGAGGAAGCGGCCTGCGTGAATGCGGACGTTGTCCTCGAACTTTCACCCCAAGTGTCCGTATACAAACATTCGAGTGGCGCCATATTGCTGGTACTGTTGGCGTTACTGGGCGTTGTCAGAACGAAACGACCGGATTTGCTCCGTCGAGAATAACCATTAAGAACGCCGTAATCCTGCAATCAAATCAACTGCTTGTCAGTTCCCGCAAAACCCGTTGATGAACGAGAACTTCGATGAAAAGTCGGTGAGTGCAAGAGGGGGGGGGGAAGGCCGATTCGCGGGCATTACAGAGGCCTGTTGAGATATGTGGTTGACGCGAGAAATCTGTAGCCGCATAACCCTTGCATCATCAGTCATCCTTTCGCTATTATGCCCATACGACATATTTTATTGACCGTATTGCGTTTGGGCGAGGCAGTTTTGCTTGTTTTCGCGGCTTTGATGTACATACGACGAAAGGCGGCGCCGCTTAGTCCAGTAACCAAAAAGGAGGGGATGTGTCTCATAACTGGATATTGTGGGCGATTGTTGTCAGCTATATCTCTTTTGTATTTTTCAAGGGCGTGCTGAAAGTCCGCCAGGTTGACAACGCCGACGACTGGCTGGTAGCCGGACGCAGCATGGGCTGGTTTTTTCTCTTCTGCACCATGGGCGCCACGGTAATCGGTGGCGGGGCGTCCATCGGCGCGATCGCGCGCACCTACGAGTGGGGCGTGTTGATGCTGGTGGTGTCGTGTGGACTTTATGCGCATTTCATCTTTGCTGGACTGCTTGTGGCGCCTCGGTTTCGCGAAGCGAAGTTGTACACCGCCGCCGGTTATTTTGGACATCGCTTCGGCGAGGGGCCGCGTTTTGTAGCGTTTTTGCTTTCGTTGCTCTTTTCGGTGTTTATTGTGGCGGCGCAGATGGCCGCTTTCGGCAGCGTCATGGCTGCCATTATGCCGCAGTTTTCCGATGTGGAAATGGTATTGCGGTTAGCCATTATTGTGGGCGGGACAATGGTGGTTATTTACAGCACGGCTGGCGGGTTGCTGGCCGTGATTCATACTGACGTCTATCAATTTATTGTGTTGCTGTTAGGCTTTTTCATTACCCTGGCTTTTTGTATACCCGATATTGTTACGTCTTATGACAGCGACACGGGCCAGTTCATACCGAACCGTTTCGGCGCTGTTGATATTGTGGACGCGCCGGCTCTATCCGCGCGACTTCGCGACGGCGCCGACCCGCTTTCCGCTTATCTTCAGGAAAAATCGGCTGTCGCCATACCAGAGATTGCCGAGGATGAACGGCGTCCCAAACCGAAGATTCGGCGGTTGGTGGGCATACTCAATGACGCATTGGAAGACGATGCCCTGTATACGCCCGAGCGCTTCGCGCATATATCCCTCAGCGCGCAGACTGACGAGCATATCGCGGCTACAGCCAACGGAAACGACACAACAGAAATGCTTCTCCGGCGCAATCTGCTCCTGATACAGGATGCGTTCGCGGCGGAGATTTCGCCCAATCGCACTATCTCGTTGGACTTTTTCAAGTTGCACGGCGGCAAGGGCTGGATATTTATGATCACCACCTTTTTTGCGTTCATGCTGGGCGAAGCCTTTGCGCCGGGGTATGTGACGCGTTATTGCGCGGGGAAAAACATCCGCGAAACCAAAATCGGCATCGCGGGCGTTGGTTTTTTCCTCGCTCTTGTGTTCCC
The DNA here is from genome assembly GCA_007124105.1 of Candidatus Hydrogenedentota bacterium. Taxonomy (GTDB): domain Bacteria; phylum Hydrogenedentota; class Hydrogenedentia; order Hydrogenedentales; family CAITNO01; genus SLFT01. Next base: position 29,622 of record SLFT01000310.1, read on the forward strand.
CGCTGTCTTATTGTTTATCGCCCTCTACGCTCGCATCCATTATCCCGACATTGAACCGCAACAGGCGTTGCCCATGGTGGTGCGCCAGCTGAACAACCCAGTGATTGCTGGGCTTATTATTGGCGCTTTGCTCATGGCGGTGATGTCGTCCGCGGATTCCGCGCTAAACAGCGCCACCGCCATTTTTGTCAAAGACTTGTTCGAGCACCAGCTCGGGTGGGAAGACACGGGAGACGGACGCCTGTTGCGGCTGGCCCGTATTTGCAGCGCGGGACTCGGCGCTACCGCCATTCTGGTGGCTGTTATCCACTCGGATATTATTGATTTGCTTTTGTTCACGTATCACGTGTGGGCGCCGGCGATTATACTGCCAGTCTGCGTGGGCGTGTTTACACGAAGCCACTCAAAGCGCCAGACGCGCATTGTCGTGCTTACTATGGTAATCACGACCATCTGCACACTGATTTACCGGATGCCGTTGATGTTGCGCAACCAGTTGGATATCGCCCTGTTCAGCGATGGCGTGTATGGGTTCCTGGAGCAGTTTGATCCGGCTGTGTTCGGCGTGTTGACGTCTATTGTCCTCTTTTTCCTGATGACCGGCGTCAGCCGCATGTTGTGGGGCTTGCCGTCCGACGCTACAGTACACGATCCCCGGGCTGCGTAGACTCCTCTTGCGCGTCCCACACAAGTTTGCGAGGCTTATGGGGCGCGTTGCGGTCCTCCAACTGCTTGTACCGTTCCCGGCGTTCGCATTCCGGAACACAAGCGAAGCAAGTACCCACGCATGTTTCCTTTTCTTCCGGGGGCAGTGGTTCGTTACTGTTGCTCATATCGCTCCCCAATGGCAACGACGCGTTCTTCGAGGGGCGCGATGGACGGCAGCCCGTTTTCCGGCTTGTCCAGGTAAAAAAGCGCCACCGCGCTGACATCGTCGCGACGGTAATAATTTGTCCAGCCATAGGGCACGTCCGGACTATCCAATGTCATGGGCGGATCGCTTTCGAGCAAATTGATGTATTCGTCGCGGGTGGCCACGGATATCGGTATGATCTCGATGTCCTTCTCAAGCATTTCCTTGACAAACTCCTGCATGGCGCCGCCTATCTGTTGAATGGTAACGCGGATATCCTGGTGGAAATAGATGGGGTCGGGCACATGATGGCGATAAAAGGTCCAGTACATATTCACGTTGTCAATAAGCGGCGAGCCCTGATAGCGATGCGCGAATTCGCCCTGGAAATAGGCCGTGCCCACGTAATCCTCGGTGCCCGTTCCAACAATGGTCGGGAATTCGATGTCGCCGTCCAGAAACATTTTAACTTCGCCCTCGCCCCACCAGCCAAGGTTGTCGGGGTGGCCGATAACGCCAATATGGGCGCCCAGGAATCGGCCCCGTCCTGATACGGTGGGTAGAATGGTAAAATCGCGGCCCAATTCCGTCCATCGTTCGCGCCGCCAGACGGCATGAAAATAGAGCGGTTCTTCAACATCGCTCTCGCGCAGGGAATAGTTGATATCGTAGAAGAGGGCGCTCAAGTCTTCATCCGACTCGTTGGTAAAAGTGATGCGCGCGCGTTTTCGGAAAGGCATGGGCGTGAAAGCGTTGAAAGAGCGCCCTTCAGGACTGCTGAATAATTCGCTTTCAAAAGCGGTCATCTCGCCGAGGATGGCCCCAAAAAAATCGCCGAAAGGCGCTTCTACCGCTGGCGTCTCTGCATTGTCCCAGTACATGCGCAACACGATGGCGCGCAGCATTTTCGGGCTTCGGTCGGACATGGTAAACCACATGCGATGGATAATGCCCGCGCCTTCCACGTCCATGAGCGTTACCTCCTCGCCGGCGGCAATACGGTTAAAGGCGGCGCCTTTTGCGCCGCGATTCGCCTGGCCGCCGGCGCCCTTGGCGCCCGTGGGATTCTCGAAACTTATCCAGCGCGATTGCGCGTCGTCGCGCATTTCATACAAAGGTGAGGAATATGCTGTGTCCGGCGCGACAAAGCCATGGCAACACGCCAGACCAACCAATAAGGCGACATAATGTTTACGCTGCATGACATGGTCTCCTCTGTGTTTATGCAAAGATGAATGCGCGACAAGGCGCTCCGTCTGCGCCCACGATGGGCAGGGGCAGCACAATAAAGTCGTAGACTCCAGGCGCCACATCAGCCAGTCGCAGCCCCTCGACCACGAACACGCCCGCGCCCAGCAGAATGCGATGAACGGGGACGCCGTCGCCAAAGGGGGCAATGGACAAATAATCAATCCCTACCAGTTTCACGTTGTCTGTCACAAGCCGCTCGGCGGCGTCCGTATGCAACGCGACAAACTCGCGGTCAAATGAACCGTCCATGGGGATAGTGGAGTTGCGCGTTTTGAAGAGAACCCGTGACGGCAGTTTGGATTCAGGCAAGTGTTCGGCGCGGATGATATCTACATCCGGCAGCTCAATCACGAGCGCTTCGCCAATGAATACCGACGGGTCCACTTGGTCCAACGTGGCGCCGTCGTCCACAAAATGCCAGGGCGCGTCGCAATGAGTGCCCGTGTGGCTGGACATGGCAATGCGAGAAACATTGCACGCCGCGCCGTCGGCCATGCGACTGGCCGGCTCGAAGGAAAATCTGGGGTCGCCCGGCCATACGGTCATTTCCGGACGCATGGGAATGCTTACGTCGCGCCATTTATACTGCATGATATGCTCCTTTCCGGTTGTCGTTGCCTGCTTGGGCAGCCAATGATGCGCTGCGGCGCAGCGTTAAAATATCTGTTCGCTTCTCATTCTTCAGATGTTATCCAGTCCTCCATGAAACGTACATGTTTTATGGTGCTGCCTTCAACTTCTTCTCTCCGATACGAATAGGTGACATGCAACGCGTCGTCCTGGGCCTGAATGATGGTGGGATATGAGAAGGAGCCCTTGTCCTTGTCGGCTTCTTCAATAATACGGGACCAGTTCCAGGACATCCCTTCGTCATCGGAGAGATATACTGTCAACTGGTGACGGCCAAACATGGTGTCGTTGCACACCAGCGCCCAGTTGCCGCTGCGCAGTGCCTGGACATGTACGCTGGAGCCTGAGTTCGATATGCCTGTAATGAATACCGGCCCCCAAGTCATGCCGTTGTCCTGGGAGACGGAAAATCGCACCTGCTTTGGCAGACCATTGTCACGCATAAACGCAACAATCTCACCATTTTTCCGTTGCGCAAAGCTGGGTTGTATGTTGCCCAGCATTGTGGCGTCGGGGTCCATGATGGGCTCGCTATAGCGCCAGGTTTCGCCGCTGTCGTTGGTGAAAGCGGCCAGCGAACAGTTAAATACGTCGGAATACAGGCCAAGCATCATTTGTCCGTCCGCGAGTATGATGGGTTGACACCGCGGCATCCAGCCCAGGCGTTGATGCAATTTTATCTGGGCGCGTTCCCGGAGTTCCTGTACTTGTTCCTTAATATCGGGGATAAAGGATTCGAGAATATTGCCGTACGTCTCGATACCGTCGTCAATGACTTGCAGAAATTGTTCCTCGAGCGCGAGGGGGCGCGTATGAATGACGTCTTGCCAGTCCCAGATGGGCGGGCCATCGCCTTGATAGTCCGTGGAGGTGCGATACTTGAGCAGTGAGCCGCCCCACTGGTTATCCTGAACGGCAATCCAGAACAGCCACAGCACATCGTCTGCGTCAATAAACAGTACGGGGTTGCAGTCCGGGATATCAGGGGTGTTCGCCATCAGGAATGGTTCAGACCAGGTTGACGCGCCTGCGCGTTTGCGCGCGCCCTGGACAAGCACGTCGTCGGCCCATCGTTCGCCGGTTCCATGAAACCATGCGGCGATTAAGTCGCCGTCACGTGTCTCCACGATGCTTGAACTGTGGTTGTGCAATTCGTTCGGCGGAAAAATGAATTCGCCTTCCAGCGCCGTGGGAGCGATAGTTGCGCAGAGCAACAACGATATCAACATAGAACCGTCCTTTCTGTTTTTGTATTTCTTTTCCGTGTGTCCATATTATGGCTTTCAATAAAATTCCAGACAAGTTTGTCAGAGACACGACTGGTTGACGCATCGCATACCGCGGGCATTTTCAACGAATCCATGTGGCCCACACGCATCCTGTGCTTCGTTTCACATCTTTGCCGGGGCGATAAGACATGCAGCGCTATATAGCGCAAGACACGTCAAGGGGAATTATAACGGTTCATCATGTTAGAATTGAATACAGGCGCGGATATTGTATGCCCTTCCCTGTTATGACATTGAGGCGCATCCCCTTGTTGGAGGTGGAATGTGAAGGCTGAAATCTCAGACGGAACAATCACAGAATATGAACGGGCAGTGTGCTATTACACGTTGCCCAAGGTGACCAGTCCGCTCACGTATGGCCTGCTTATCGCTTACGCCGTATGTGTTGTAGAGGCCGTTGCGGCGCTTGTATATGGCCTTGCTACGGGCAATCGTTCATGGATAGCGGCTGGTACGCTGGCCCTTGGGTGCATCGTGATTTTCGGTATGATAGCGTTTACCGTGCGCGCGCTGATAAACGACTGGCGCAAGCGCGCGGCACTCGCGGCGGCGCATTATGCGCCGGACGCGTCCGGAGCGGAGGATATTCCCGACCCTTTCGCCGGTCATCTGTTGTTGCGGCATCCTGCCAATATCGGATTGGAGGAATTTGATTGCGTGACAAACACTGGCTCAATAGAGTATCATGTAGAGACTAAACGGGCCAATAAGCACTGGCGCGTAAGCGCGGCTGAATCGAAACCGCTCTTTGATGTCCTTGTCGAGCATGGCGCGTTGCATGTTGCCGCCTTGACGGGACGCCCGATTCGTTTGGGTGTGTTTGCCGACAAGAAAAAGATAGCAGCGGTGGTTCGGCGCAACACGTTGCGCGCAGCCGTTGTGGATGTGTTTCCGGTGGCGCATTCGGTCGAAAAATATACCATAACAAATGATTGTATTTACTTGTCGGAACGGTTGATAGGCAGAATATATATATTGCGCGACCATGTATACCTGGATATTGAACGTGAACATGTCGCGCCGGGCATTGTTGCGCACTTTATAACCTTGAGATAACTGGCGATATTCGCGGGCGGGTTGATTTCGACGGCCGCTTCTGCTAAATTATTGGTTTGCAGTATCTAAAACGATTCTTTCCTAAAAGGAGTATGTCCTGACCATGGCACTTAGCAAAAAACAATTAAAAACCATTGAACAACTGGAGCGTCGCGTGGAACTGTGTCGCGAATTCATGAATGACTGGCTGTTGTTCAACCAGATTCTGAGCTCGTATCCGAACCCGGGCGTTAATAAGGCCCAGTTGGAAAACCAATTCCTCAAAATTAAAAGCAAGCTGGCTCGGGAACATCGTGTGCTCCAGCAGACGTTGGTTGATGACTATAATCTTGATGGCAACACCATGAATATTGTTTCGGGCGCCACCAATCTCGAGTCTATATATTCGCAATCCGAGGTGGCCCTCAAGAAATTGCAGACAGAATGGCACCGCGCCTTTATTGCTATTAACGAGACGCTTGGCGTACTCGAGGATAAGAAAGTGCGCGCTGAAGCGGGCGAAAAGATATTTTTGAACGCCGCTGAAATGGGCGGCGGCGGCGGCGGCGGTGGGGGCATTAACCCCAAAACGCTGAAAACCGTTTTAATCATTGGCGCTGTTATTGCCGTGATTGCCGTTGTTTTTATTTTCGACATCGCAGGCATCGGGTCAATGTACCGACGGGCCTTGGGCATGTAGTATTCTGTTATGTCAATGATGTCGCTATTTATGGAATTACGGCGGCTATTGGTTTAAGTGGATGATGTGACCGATATCACAGATCGAAAACACGGGAATTGAGTCTTGACCAGAAATGACCTCACCATACGATTCGCCGAACAAATGAATATGGAGCCTGAAGAAGCCGTTCCTTATGTGGAGACATTCATGGAGGTTATCCTGGATAGTCTTGGGCAGGGGGATCGTATTGAAATCCGGGACTTTGGCGTATTTCAGATAATGGAGCGAAATGCGCGCGAGGCACGGAACCCACGCACTGGCGTCAAAGTACATGTGGGCGCCAAACGCACGGTTAAGTTCAAGACGGGCAAGTCGCTGCTTGAACGGGTGCGTACCGCCGGATTTCGCGAGGCAACGAAGCGAAAAGCAACCAGAACAAACAAGCAGTCGTCCAGCGTCGCCAAGAAGTGAGTGCTTTGTCAACTGTATCCTGCCATTTATTTTTCTCTTATGCGCAGCAGCCCCCAAAAGAGTTGTTCCACGAGCGACATGGCCTTTTATTGTAGCAGTTGTACGAGACGTGGTCATTCTATCAGAACGCTTGCGCAAGGCCACGCCAGGCGGCATTTGAACCACGCATTACCACACAGGTCGTTAAGGAGTTTTTTCAGTGAACCAGGATGATGAAAAGCGGATGAGTTTTACCGAGCATCTAGGTGAACTGAGGACGCGTCTTATACATTCCTTTATTGCGCTGGCTATTTCGGTTGTTGGTTGTTATGCGCTCTCCAATCAGATATTTGAGCTGCTTGCCTGGCCGTTGCGTCCGCTGAGTGAAAGCAACGTCGTTAGTTTTGAGATTGTGGATACAGATGAGGACGGCAACCCCGTTGTTGCGCAGCAAGTGCCTGAAGAGAAGTCGCGCGCGGAGGGCATCGAGTGGACTGTGCTGAATCCGTTGGAATTTATCCTGGTGAAAATTCGTATTGCGGGCTATGGCGGGTTGATTGTAGCATTGCCGTTTCTCTTGTGGCAGTTATGCGCCTTTGTATTTCCTGGACTTCATGCCAACGAACAGAAAGTGGTTCAGGTACTGATTGCCGGGTGCAGCGTACTGGCGATTCTGGGTGTTGGCGTGGCCTATTTCGGTGTTTTTCCTCTTGTGCTGCCTTATTTGCTGGAGTGGATTCCCGACTGGGTACAGGTGCAGTTAAGGTTGAACGAAACCCTTTCCATTATCATCAAGGGACTTGTGGGTTTTGCGGTAGCGTTTCAATTCCCCATGGCGGTGCTCATTCTGGTATACATGGGATTGTTGACGCCTCAGGCGTTGAAACAATACCGTAAACTGGCGCTGGTGGGCATGGCGCTGGTGGCGGCGATTTTGACGCCTCCAGACCCATTTTCGCTGCTGGTAATGCTTCTGCCCCTCGCGCTGCTTTATGAATCGAGCATCTGGGTCTCCTATCTTGTGGTCAGGCGCAACGCCGATGAAGAATCGGCATAAGGAAACAGTACAGGCATGGTTGGTATCGGCATCGGCGAAATGATTCTTATCGCGGGCATTGCGCTCGTAGTATTCGGCCCGGAGAAATTTCCGGATTTCGCCAAGATCGTGTTGCGTACTGTGCGCGACCTACGCGGCTACGTGGACGACATACAAAGCGAGATATCGAAAGAAATCAAGCCAATTAAGCGCGAACTGGATCAAATGAGTAAATACGATCCGGAGAAATACGTAAACGCGCTTGCCAAAGATGTGACCGGCGACACCAAAAAGAAGACAGCAGCCAAACCGGTTGCTGCAAAAGACAAGGGCGCAGCGGACCCCACGGACCGCCAGGACGATTCTTTTGATTATGACGACGGCAGCGGCTACAATCATCCAGACGCAGACCCCTACGCCGAGCAGAAGACGCCGGAGGCGGAAAAAACCGAGAATGCAGCGGCTCCCGTGGACCCACAGCAGCCTGAAGAGGCGTCAGCGCAAGATGCCGCATCCGATGGCACGGCAGCGGGGGATAGCGACACCAAAGATGCGTTTGATTTTACAGAACCGCCTGTGGAGCGTTTAGACTGAACGGTGCAACGATTTCGATGGTTGTATCGCAAAAGGCAGCGCCAGGGCTTATCGGCGGCCGTGCACTGGACGCGCTGGCAGCCTTTTTGGCAAGAACAGTGTCGCGCCAACTCAAAACAGCTTACAGGTGATGTACGCCTTTTCGTGCCGGTATGAACACCGGCCAACCAGAACAGGAGAGAGCATTATGGAAAGTCTGGAACAACTGCGGGAATGGACAGGGCGCGTCAGCAATATCGCCAACGGCTACAAAATGGCGCAAATTCTGTATACGGCCTTAAACGCGGAGCTCTTTGAACTGCTGGAGTCGCCAAAAAGCGCCGCCGAGGTTGCCGATGCGCGCGACTGGAGCGAGCGGGGAACGGCAATGCTGCTTGGCGGACTGCTGGCGCTGGAACTGGTGACGCTGGAGGACAACCGATACAAGAACACGGCGCTTGCCTCGGCGTGTCTTGTGAAAGGCGGCTGCGCCTATCAGGGACATATTCTACGGCACAGCCAAAACAGCTTTGCCGACTGGACGAAACTTCCCGAGCGTGTACGTACCGGCGCCTGCGGGGAGTCAAGTGAAGACTGGAGCGGTGAAGCCTTGCGAAACTTCATTCTGGGCATGCGCGACATTGCTACACTGAGCGCCCGGGAAGTATTGGATATGGTGGACATGTCCGTATATAGAAACATGCTCGATCTGGCGGGCGGCCCGGCTACGTATTCCATTGCCTTCCTTGAAGCCAATCCAGCCATGCGCGCAACCTTGTTCGACAGGCCTGACGTGATTGACATTGCCAGAAACGAAGTTGAAGCGGCGGGACTTGGCGAGCGTTTCGACTATCTCGCCGGCGATTGCATGGCCGATCCCCTTGGCGCGGGGTATGACCTCGTATTCATGTCGAATATCATCCACAGCTTCAGTATGGACGAAAATGCGGCGCTGGTGAAGCGCGTCTACGACGCTGTCGCGCCTGGCGGCGCAATCCTCATCAAGGATTTCATCATGGAAGATGACCGGTCGGGTCCCGCGTTTGGACTGATTTTTGCGCTCCACATGCTTGTGCATACCCCGGCGGGCGGCACATATACGTTTGCCGAGATCAAGGAATGGACGGACGCGGCGGGCTTTGGCAACGGGCGGGCCATGTCGTTGACGCCGCAAACGCGGCTGTGGATCGCAGAAAAACCGAAATAAGGCCGCAACGAGAATGTATCTTGCCACGGCCCTGGTTGAGTTGCCTGTATGCCGCCGGAATCATCCGGCGCAACAGGGGTTTCGGTGATGCGCGTATCAGGCCTTTGCCGATTTCACTAGCAGGGCCGCCTCCGCCACGCGGATGCCGAGGTTTTGCGCCGATTCCATGCCCACAAGGTCTTGGGTGATATCGTCGCCATAGGCGTTCCATAAGGTAGCGCCCTGATGCGCGCGCGGCTTGCCGCCGACGAGCATGGCCTCGTGGCACAACATGGCTGTTAATATCTGTTCAATCACGAGTTCCTGACCGCCGTTGCGGTACGAGCCCACGGCCAACGCTCCAACAGGCAGGTCCGCCAGTTGTAATTCTGGTTCGCGTAATGCGGCAAGACGTTCAAGAAAGGCCTTGCACAGGGCGCTCAGCGAACGAAAATAGGAGGGCGAGCCAATCATCAATCCACCCAAATTCGGCGATTGCAGCAAGGGAAGTACGCTGTCAAAATCGTCGCCGCCGCTCGAGGGCGCCGCGGAGCTTGAGCCGTCCGAGCCGGCAACGGTCATACCGCCTAAATCAACCAGTTCTGTGGTGATTCGCTCATCAACCCCCCGCGCGGCATCAAGGGCCGCCGACATGGCCACAGCCGTTGTCTTGCCCTTGCGCGGGCTGCACGCAACGCCCACTATCAGAACGCTATCGTTATTCGCTTCCCCTTTGGCCGGTCGCGCCATACCCAATGTGGCCGCCAATCCCGCTGACGCCAGATAGGCGCGTCGTGTCATTGTCGTTGTCATAAGGCTGTCCTTTCTTTTTGTGTCTGTTGTAACCGATGACTTGGTGTGACACGCCCGCGTTCAGGCCGTATCATTTCGTATTTGGTATATTAGCCAAGAATGGCCGCAAATGTCAAACTAAATCATGGAGGGAATTGTAGTGGTTGAGACGCCCTGCTATGAAGCGAAGGGCAGGGCGCCATGTCTGATTTGCTTTTGTAGTTGGAACCATGATAGGTTGCCCGTGACACACTGTTAAACGTTCTTAAAGGTTCACGTGGGCGTGTGTAATGCGCCCAAGGACAACGCCGTTTTCAGCAAGCGGCCCATCATGGAGGAGCACGAGTATGACAGATCGCAAACTGGGCGTATTGATTCACGGGGCCGGCTGGGTTTCAGGAGAACACATCAAGGCATTTAACAACAACCCGCACACAGAAGTTATCGCCATCTCGAGTCGGCGGTTGGAAAGCTGTCAACAACGCGCGGCAGAGGCCGGACTTGACAATGTGGCGTTTTATACTGATTACGACAAGGCCCTGGCGCACGAGGGAGTGGACATCGTTTCTGTTTGCACGCCACAGCAGCATCACGCGGACAACACGATTGCGGCGGCGCAGGCGGGCAAGCATATAGTGATTGAAAAGGCGATTGCGAACAGCCTGGAAGAAATGAACGCCATGCGCGCGGCGGTAAACAAGGCGCAGGTGAAGACGGTGGTCAGCTTCGTGTTGCGCTGGAATCCGTTGTTTGAAACAGCGAAAGAACTCATCGCGGATGACGCGCTTGGCGATATTTATTTTACCGAAACAGACTATGAGCACGATATAGGCAGTTGGTGGCCGGGTTATGAAGAGGGCCGACAGAAGAAATACGGCGTGAGCGCCATGCTCGTGGGCGGTTGTCACGCTGTGGACGCCGCGCGTTGGTTCGCCGCCAAGGGAAGGTATGAAACGGCCATTCCCGTGGAGGTGTTCGCCTATTCAGGCGGTTGCCGCAAAGGTCGGGACATCGAGTTTGATTACTGGTCGAATACATTTCGCAAGGCAGCGCCGTTGGAATATGACGACCTTGAGGTGCTGCTTGTGAAATACAGCAACGGCGCCATGAGCAAGGTGTCGGTCAACTTCGGATGCGTCATGCCCTATACGTTCCCCATAGAGATATTCGGGTCAAAAGGCACTATCCGCGACAATAAGCTCTGGTCGCATAAGTTTCCCGGGCAGAATGACTGGATCACAATTCCGTCGGTGTTGCCCGACAGCGCCGATGTGACCCATCATCCCTTTCAGCATGAAATGGACCATTTTGTGGAATGTATTTTGGAAGACCGCGAATCTCATTGCAATCTCGCGGACGCGTCTCTTTCGCAGGAAATCACATTTGCCGCATTGCGGTGTTATGAAACCAAACAACCGGTACAAATTCCGATGGCCTGATCGCAGGCGCGAGAAAGGAACACAGTCATGGAAGCGTTGGCAATCAATGGCGGCGAGAAAGCCGTCAAGGGAACTATTCCGCCCTGGCCCTGTCTTGACGAGGCGGCGATTACGGCTGTCGCCGATACGCTGCGCAGCGGCAGGGTGAACTACTGGACAGGTACGCGCGGCATGGAATTCGAGCGGCGTTTTGCGGCGTGGCAGGGGTCGAATTTCGCCATCAGCACCACCAACGGCACCAGCGCGTTGCATACCGCGCTGGCGGGACTCGGCATCGGGCCCGGTGACGAAGTCATCGTGCCCAGTTACACCTTTATTGCAACGTCGTTTTCTGTGGTACAGGCGGGGGCGGTGCCGCGTTTTGCTGATGTGAACCGGGACGATCACTGCATGAGCGTGGAGAGTGTGGAGAAATTGATTACCAGTCGCACCAAGGCCATTATTGTAGTGCATCTCTACGGCAATGTGGCGAACATGGACCCGCTGCGCGACCTGGCGCGGGCACATAACCTTTACATTATCGAGGACAATGCCCAGGCATTCGGCGGTTCGTACAAGGGCAAGATGACCGGTACTTTAGGCGATGTGGCCGCATGTAGTTTTTGCCAGAACAAAACGTTTACCACCGGCGGCGAAGGCGGCATGGTTACCACGGACAACGAAGAGGTTGCCTGGCGTTGCCGTAGTTTCCGCGACCACGGCTACGATGTACGTGAACGGTTGCGCCTGCTTGAGATGGAGCAGAAACTCCCCTACATCCACACAATGGTCGGATTCAATTACCGTATGACTGAGATGCAGTCGGCCATCGGTTTGGCTGAACTGGATCGCATGGACAACTGGAATATGCCGCGACGCAGACGCAATGCGGGCATCCTGCTCGACGAATTGACGGGCGTTCCCCAAATCCTGCATTTACCTGTAGACACCCCGGACAGACGCAACGGCTGGTATGTGTTTCCCATCACCCTGGATATTGACAATATGACATGCGACATGGCGACCTTCCTGGCGGCCCTGGGCGCCGAAGGCGCGCCCTGCTGGAACGTGTTCTGGCCGCAATGTCATACGGAAGAAGCGTTCCAGAATCACAACGCCTACGGAAAGTCGGGATTCCCCTTTAAGTCACAGGAATACGCGTCTCTGGAATCCGTGGATTATTCGAGAGTGGATGTTCCCAACGCAGCCTGGCACCAGACGCGTACCTTCATCACCTTCATTTTTCCCACCTATGAAGAAGAACTGA
>SLFT01000412.1 GCA_007124105.1 Candidatus Hydrogenedentota bacterium
CGCACAGTCACGCCGGGAACGGTCATGGAATCGGAACTGCTCGAGGACGGTCGCAACAATTTCCTGGCCGCCGTGTTCAATACGGACCACGCCGTATGCGCCGCTTTTGTGGACATCTCGACAGGCGAATTTCTGACCCTGGCAACAGATGCGTCGGGCGACGCCGTGATGGACGAGTTTGCGCGGCTGGCGCCGTCCGAGGTGCTGGTGGCGGACCCGCCGGAAGGCGCCTTCACCCCCACGCTCCAGAAGCGGTTTCCCGAAACAGCGTACACCAGAAGACCGCTGGAAGAATTTGATTCGGAACAGGCGGGCGAAACGCTGCTGCACCTGTTTCGCTTAAGCACGCTCAAGGGGCTGGGCGACCTGGCCGACGCGCCGGGCACGCTGGGCTGCGCGGGCGCGTTGATAGCCTACATACGCGAAACGCAGCGGGCCGCCATGCCGCATCTGGCCCTGCCCCGTCATCAACAGCCTTCCGCTTTCGTGGCGCTCGACGGCAACACGCAACGCAACCTTGAACTGACCGCCACGCTGAGCGACAAGTCCAAGCGCGGGTCGCTGCTGGGCGTACTCGACCGTACGCTCACGGGCATGGGCGAACGCAAACTGCGCCATTGGATTCTGCATCCCCTGGCGCAGGTGGACGCCATTCTCGAACGACAACGGGCGGTAACCGAGCTGTTCGAGAATATTACGTTGCGCATGAGCGTACGGGAGGCGCTCAAGGGCATGCCCGACATCGAACGCTTGCTCGGGCGCATCAGCGCGAGCGCGGGCAACGCGCGGGACGTGAAGGCCCTGGGCGCGGCGCTCAGCCGGACGCCCGCCCTGCGCCAGGCGCTCGAATCCACCCAGGCGCCGCTGCTGCACGCGCTTTTCGACGCGCTGGACCCGCTGGACGATATTACGACATTGATTGACAAGGCGATTGTGGACGAACCGCCCATGACGCTGAACGAGGGCAACCTTATCCGCGAAGGCTATGACGCGGAGCGCGACCGGCTGCGCGAATTGGTTCACGGCGGTAAAAACTGGATCGCCACGCTGCAACAGCAGGAACGTGACCGCACCGGCATCGCCAAGTTGAAAGTAGGCTACAACCGCGTCTTCGGTTATTACATCGAAATCAGCAAGGCCCAGGCGCCCCTGGCGCCGGACGACTATGAGCGCAAGCAGACCCTCGCCAACGCGGAACGGTTCATCACGCCGGAACTGAAACAACGGGAGGAAGAGATTCTCACGGCGCAGGAGAAAATGCAGTCCATTGAATACGACTTGTTTCTCGCGTTGCGCAAGACCGTGGCGGATGAAGGGCCGCGCATCCGGAAAAACGCCGACTGCGTCGCCGCGCTGGACACGCTGGCCGCGCTTGCCGATGTGGCCGTCGCCAACAACTATTGCCGCCCCGACATCAACGAGTCCGGCGCAATAAACATCAAGGACGGACGCCATCCCGTGATCGAAGCGCTCACCAGGCAGGGCGAATTCGTGCCGAACGACACGCGCCTGGATAGACGCGACACGCGCATGGTGATTATGACCGGTCCGAACATGGCGGGCAAGTCCACGTATCTGCGACAGGTGGCGCTGATCTGTCTGATGGCGCAGATGGGCGGCTACACGCCCGCCTCGGAAGCCTCCATCGGCGTGGTGGACCGCATCTTCACGCGCGTGGGCGCGTCCGACAACCTGGTGCGCGGCGAGAGTACCTTCATGGTCGAGATGATCGAAACCGCCGCCATCCTGAACACAGCCACGGAGAACAGTCTGCTCGTACTGGACGAAATCGGACGCGGCACAAGCACCTACGACGGCATCAGCATCGCATGGAGCGTGGCCGAATACATCCACGACACCATCCGCGCGCGCACGCTCTTCGCCACCCATTACCACGAACTGACCGAACTGGGCGAAAAACTGGAGCACGCCGGCAACGTGAACGTAGCCGTCCGCGACTGGCAGGACACCATTGTGTTTCTATACCGCGTGGTCGAGGGCGGCGCCGACCACAGCTACGGCATCCAGGTGGCGAAACTCGCCGGACTGCCCCCGGACGTACTCAAACGCGCCCGCGACATCCTCGAATCTCTGGAAGCGGGCGGCCCCGCCACCGGCGCAGGAGAAGGCACGGCCTGCCAACAGATGTACCTCTTCGCGCCCGCCGCCACAACCGAACCCAGCGAAATAGAAAAGGAACTGGAAAAAATAGACCCCGACGCGCTTTCACCAAGAGAAGCGCAAACGCTCCTCTACCATCTCAAACACCTGGCCAACCGACCGCGGGGAACATAACCTGGGGTACGGCATACACGCTAAAGTCCAAGGCAGGCGCCGCACGTATAATAACATCAATTGACATTAGCCATCAGCGAATTGTTACAATAAACACAAGAAGTTGTAAAAAGCAAGAGGTAAAAGGCGCGTGTGCATAAGCAGTTCCTAATATCCGCGCTTAGACAGAGTGATTTAATAATCTGGAGCGAGACAATGCACATTATTGAACATCCGTTGGAACACGCCGTGAAGATTTTCACCGGCCGAACAGCGCAGGAACTTAGACGTATACCCCTGGGTTCCTACCGTAAGTTCGTTGAAAAAAAACGTTGCGCTCCAATACGATTTGTCAGCAGATACCCATACGTGGGGCGCGGCAATGTTTTGCGTGATCGCAACTTGTCCGCAGAAGAAGTAGAGGCAATGTTGGATAAGGCATTGGATGATGGCGAGTAGACCTTCTGATCTTTCTGATCTCTTTTGTTTCTATTACGATAAATTCAAGCCCTTGTATGGAGAGGTGGAAGCTGAGGGTAATGTTACCAATGAAATGTTATTCGAGGTTGCGGCCGCCTTTGACCACCTTGCCCGGCTGTGGAAA
This sequence comes from Candidatus Hydrogenedentota bacterium, assembly GCA_007124105.1. Taxonomy (GTDB): domain Bacteria; phylum Hydrogenedentota; class Hydrogenedentia; order Hydrogenedentales; family CAITNO01; genus SLFT01. The sequence continues at coordinate 2,879 of SLFT01000412.1, forward strand.
TTTCACGAACCTGAAAAACAGGTGGTGGACAGAGCCTGCGGTCACCTGAAACGCGGTTGTTTTGACGCCTTCAAGCTGGCTGTGGTTCGTGTGTCGGACATGCGAAAGCGCCTTTCCGTTATCGAAACCAGCCTGATAGATAACGGGAACTTTGACCGTGAAATGATTGAGGCCTGGCATAGAATTCGCGAGGGAGCAAAAGAAGCCAGGTTGGCGGAAGGCGATGCCCTTGATGATTAGTATAGCGCGTTTGATGTGTGGGAACAGGTCTATGCGCAGCGCGCAGAATTTGAGCAACGGTTTCAGTCCGCCAATACCGACAAGAAATTGCGGTGGGCCGAAAAGGTATCTTCCCGGCGAAGATGGCGTGACCGAAGGGAGCAATTTCTTATTGGATTAGCGGCAGGAATTGGGGGTACGCTGTTAGTTCAGTTTTTGCTAAACTTCCTGGCCATACGTCTCTTCTAATGAAAGGCGTATCTCCATGCGAGATTTTGTCGAAACAATTCACATTACGGATTTCCCCAACACCCGTAACACGTACAATAACGAATAGTATAACCAGTCCCATTCACCCCACAAAGTCCTCCCCCAAAAAGAATCACAACAACGGTGAAATAAGGCGGCAGAAGTTTTCGGCCCAGGCGCGGCTGTTGCTGACCAGTTCCGGCTTGATGATATGCGATGCGCGTTGCATGGTTCTTATCCAGGTCTCATAGGCCTCCACCTCACGGCGGCTGTAATGAAACAGCGCGATCTCGAAGTTCAGATAGATGCTGCGCATGTCGAGGTTGGGCGAGCCGGTGATGGTCATGACTTTGTCGAACAGCATCACTTTGGCGTGTACCATATTGCTGGGATAGGCGTAAATGGTCGCTCCGGCGGCAACAATTTCGCGCAGGGCGGGGCCGCGCGCCAGGTCGGCGGTGGGATGATTCGAACGCAACGGCACGAGTACGCGCACGTCGCATCCGGCGCGCGCTTTCAGCGCCAGCGCCTTTGTCACCGATTCGTCCGGCACGAAATAGGGCGTTACCAGCCATATCCGCTCGTGCGCGTCTATAATCGCTGTGATAAGCGCATCGTGAAAGGTGTCCTCGGCCACATCCGGCCCGCTCGGGACTACCTGTAGCAGTGAGTCCTCGAGGAGCGGCACGTTTTCGGCGGGCGCGGCGATGGCCTCCATAAAGCGCGCCGTATCGCCCAGAATGGGGTCAATATCTGGCAGAGACAGCGATTCGTGGGTGGCGTAGTTCCAATCATCGAAGAAGACTTCCTCGATGTCGGCGGCGGCGCGGCCACACAGGAACACCGCCGAATCAATGAACCGGCGGCGCATCGGCGTGGGGCCCATGAACGAGGTGGCCAGGTTCATGCCGCCCACCATGGCGGCGCAATGGTCCACCACCACGATCTTGCGATGGTTGCGCAGATTGGCGGACCAGCGCCATTGCAGGGGAAGCACGGGCAGGAACCGGCCCACCTGACCGCCGGCGTCGCGCAGCGGCCGCGCGAAGCGGCCGCTTGACCAAAGACAACCCAACCCGTCCAGCAGCAGCCGCACCTCCACGCCTTCGCGCGCCTTGCGCGCCAGGGTCTCGATAATGGCGCGGCCCGTCTCGTCCCGGCCAAGGATAAAGGTGGAAATATGGACGCATTCCCGGGCCGATTCGCACAGCGCTATCAGCGCGTGAAAAGCGGTCTCGCCGCTGTGGTGCAACGCGACCCGGTTGCCCGGTCGCGGCGGCGGCATGCCCGCCGCGGTGACAACGCGGCACGCAGCGTTAGGCGCGGCGTCAGGCGGCTCGGCGGCGTTCTCATTGTACAGTTTGCCTTTGATCTGCATGA
>SLFT01000208.1 GCA_007124105.1 Candidatus Hydrogenedentota bacterium
AAATCCACGTAGGTCTGCGGTTGCTCATCATGTTCCGCGCATTTTTGTTTTTCTCGGGCAAGCACCTCGCCGTCGGGATCGCATAACGCGGCAATACGCACGCCAGGCACATTTCTGAACCAGTTTATTAATTCAGCGCCGCGCCCATTCAGGCCAACAAACCCCATGCGAATAGCCTCGTTCGACCCCGACACTGCCGAAGCCTCCCTGGCTGTTATGCCGAACTTTGACATGCCTAACAACGCGCCGGAGGCGACTGACATCTTCAGAAAACGACGACGGTTCAGTACTTTGTTCATGGGGTTCTCCTTTTCACATTGACCAGCAGGATTGCGGTAATTCAAGCGACTTCAGTATAAACCATCCGAACTGGAACATGCCACATCTCGCCGCTACAAGAACCCCACATAACAGCGTCGTATAATGGTGTCGTATAATGGTATCTATAATGAAGGAACTAGAGCCGATTCATCTGATATAATACAGTGGCGCTGTTAGGCGTCGTGGTAGTGGTATATGTATGATGCGGGGAGTAAAGGCGCATGTAATATGGCAATAAGACCGATATCGGCGCTACTGAAAATTAATAGGAATTGCGCGTGTGGCACGGATTTTAGTTATTGACACAAACGAACAATTTGGCGGTTACGTATGTACGCATCTGCAGCATGCGGGGCATACGTGTTTACTGGAGAACCGTGGCGCTCGCGCCCTTGATATGGCCAGGAAGCACAATGTTGACTTGATCCTTTCAGAAGTAATGCTGGCCGACGTGTGCGGGTTCGAGGTCTGTCGGCGTGTCCGGGCGCATCCCGATTTGTTTACGCTCCCTGTGATCCTGATGTCCACCATGGCGTCTGACAATGAGATTCAGCATGGATTGACCCAGGGCGCGGACGATTATCTCGCCAAGCCTTTCGAGCCAAGCGTACTGACAACCCGCGTAAGCCAGCAACTCCAGATTGCCGGAGACGCTTTGACGCCGGACCCGATAACCGGACTTGCAAGCGTACGACTTATTAAGGCTGTTATCCAGCAAGCCATTACCCAAAAACAGGATTTTGCGGCCGCATACGTAGAGTTGGAAAACATCGTGCAATTCGGCAAAATGGCCGGCATTAAACCTCGGGACAAGGCGTTGCGCCATGTGTCGCGTGTTCTCGATGGACAGGGGAAACGCCTGGCCTCGCCGTTGTTCCGTGTAGCGCATATTGGCGTCGGCCATTTTGTGTGCGTCATGGAATCCAAGCATGCGGTTCCTTATTGCACCAAGGTGGCCAACACCTGGAATAAGCATTTGCCGGATTTTTACAAACAAGCGGGAATGGCGATGCCCGGGGGCGACAAGGGCAGCGGCAAGAATACGCCGCTCCTGGACTTGGTTATTTGCGTTGCGGACAGCGGCATATCGGGCGCATGCTCTGCGAAGGAATATTTTGATGTACTGGCCCAGCTGCGTCAAAAGGCAGTGAAAGACGGCCACTCCGGCCTGTTTATGGACAAGCGGAAAGCGCCCCGAAAAAAACGCGTCGCATCATAATACGGCGCGAAACAACAGGCACACCCGCCTCATATAAGAAGAGTCGCCACTCACCGGGCAAATGCCGCGTACACCAACCGCTTCCCTACACGCGCGCGACGCGTTATCCCGATTGGCAACCGAAAGCCGCTGTATGTCTATACGTCCTGTTGCAATCGTTTGCGTGTATCCGCAATAACGATGTCGAGAATTTCATCCAATGAGGTTTTGGGCGCATATCCTATGGCCTCATGTATCTTATCCAGGCAGGGCGCCCGGTGGCGCATATCTTCATAACCGGGGCCGTAGGCCTGTTCATACGGCACATAGCGAATGTCGGAGGCGCTTTTCGCGCGGGCAATGATGCGTTGTGCCAGTTCCTCGATACTGACAGGGGCGTTGTTGCCGATGTTGTACACCTCGCCCTGTAATTCCTGGCGGTCCATCAATGAAACCAATGCGGGCGTCACATCGCCTACGTACGCAAAGCAGCGGGTTTGCTTGCCGTCGCCGTATACGGTCAACGGCTCATTCAATATCGCTTGTCGCGCGAAGGTTGGGATTACCATGCCATAACGCCCTGTCTGACGCGGTCCCACCGTATTGAACAGACGCACAACCGCCACGGGATGTCGCTTTTCGTGCCAGTAGGCGAGGGCGAGAAATTCGTCAATGGCTTTTGACGCCGCGTAGCACCAGCGATGCCGGTGTGTCGGCCCGATGACGCGGTCGTCGTTCTCGTTGAAAACGGCTTTGGCGCCTTTTCCGTATACCTCGCTGGTAGAAGTGATCAGCAGACGTCTTCGATAGCGGCACGTTTCCTCGAGAATGGTCTCTGTTCCCTGGATGTTGTTCACGATGGTGCGTATTGGATGGTTCACCACCAAGTGTACGCCTACAGTCGCCGCCAGATGAAAAACTACGTCCACCTCACGCACCAGATCGCGTACAATTTCCTGGTTCAAGGTAGTATCAATTATACAGGTAATGTCCGGAAGGTGTTCGATATTTTCGAATCGGCCTGTACTCAGATCGTCCAGCACAAATACGTTGTCGCCCCGTCTGGTCAACAATTCGCATAAATGCGAACCGATAAAGCCGGCGCCGCCGGTAACTAATACGCGCATCTATCTCTCCCATGTTGCAGCCTGTTTACCCCTATGTTGCAGCGTCCAAATGGAACGCTCAGTAGTAATCATACTCGCAATGCATTGCCCGGGGCAAAAAGCGTACGAAACCGCAACCCGTTGCCGCTACAAATGCCAGGGGAATGTTGTGGGCTAGTCGGCGTTCTCTTCGGCTTCAGGCGCGGCGCTGTTGTCCGAGCCCTTATCATCATACGAATAGAAAAAGGCGCTGGGGAAAACCAGCGGAATTCTTTTGAACGCGCTATGCCCCGAAACAAGGTAATAGCGAAGCAACAAGTGTATCAGATAAAACCAGGCCAGCCCTTTAAGGGCAACAACCGACAGAATGAGGTAGCGGTAGAACGGAATGGGGATATCAAAGTAGAAGAGAGCCCGCTCCATGCGCAACGGCAAGAAAGCGGTAAGCGCCAGTATGACAATCTGAACGCTCTTGCCCAGAGCAATATCCACGGCCTCATCGCCCTCGATGCAGCGGCTGAAAGTAAACCATCCGAGAAAGCCGGAGCAGGCCAACGGTATAAACCAGTATGAATTGATTAATGCACGCTGTGTGACAACATAGCTCATCTCGCGCAGCCGCTCGAATACGAGCTCAGGAAACAGACCCATCACGAAAATTATCAGCCAAAACCATAACGAGCCCAAAGCCCATGCGTCTATTGTTTGCTTTTCTTCGGTCACTTTTATAGTATCCACTATTTTTTATGAAAACCCCTGACGAACTCTTCTGGCAATACGTTACAACTATTTCACAACGCCGGTAAACCAACCACGCATGGGCCAAGCGTCAAACAAACCACTTTCGTGGAGAGGGCCCTCATCACCTGCCATTTTACCTGTACGCGCCCGTTTCATGCCAATTACTCCTCTGTAGTGGCTTTGCGCAAGGTAAGCAGGGCCGCCTCGGGCGGACAATTGAAGCGTACGGGAACGTCTGTAGCGCCTATGCCCGCAGTGGTATAGCCTGCCATGCCGTTGCAGTGCCAGGTACCCCATATCTGGTTGCGCGCACAGCGGCTGTTGGATACCAAGGCGCCAATCACCGGAAAACGTATCTGGCCGCCGTGGGTATGCCCCGCCAGATACAGATTCACTCCTTTTGCGGCAGCCTGAGATACGCGCTCGGGTGAATGCGCCAAAAGTACGGCGGACGTATTTTCCGGACGCTCGCGCAATGCCGCATCCAGGTCGTCACATCTGTAGAAATGGGGGTCGTCTATCCCCGCCACCCACAGCGCGTTTCCCGCTTTCTCAATTAAGACCCCCTCATTGTAAAGAACTGTGACTCCAGCCGACTCGAGTAATTCTCCGGTGACAAAGCGATCGTGGTTTCCCAAGACAGCGTAAACGCCGTAACGCGAAGTTACGCCCTTTAACGCAGCGCGCATTTGGACAGGAACATGGTCTATGGGCCCGAAATATCCGTAACGAAAATCTCCGGTTAACGCGCACATGTCCACTTCAAGACCGTCCAGCAAGGCAGCTACTGCCTTGGAAAATGCGGGGAAACGCCGTGGAAAATGAAAATCGGAGATGTGCAGAATCTGAAACCCTTCAAATGCCTCCGGTAAATCTGGAAGGAAAATATCGCGGTGGACAAGTTGCAGTTTCCGAGTGTTGCGGACGCCTCTCCCATATATTCCCAGGATTTTGAGTATAAATCGGATGCTGAACACAAACAGGTTAAAGAAAAGAAGCGACGCGTTGGTCTCATCCTTGCCGTCATCCAGTCCTCTGAAAATGGTCTCCCGCTTGCGTCTACGCGCTCCGGCTGCGCCTGCGCGCACCGACAAGGGGACCCTTGCAACAGCGACAGGGGATTCATTATGGGCTTGGTCTGCCGCAACAGGCGTAGCGGCTGTAACCGATATGTTTTCAGGCATGAGAATAGTTTCTTGGGAAAATCTGGGGTGTTGCACAGGGACACGTTAAGGATGCCGCGTGTGGCCTACAGGCACGATAATTGAAGGAGCAGCGACTCATGACAAACGATTATAGCGAAGCATAGGGAAATGATTCCAGTAAAATGATTCCAGTATAGAAAAGTAAACAG
>SLFT01000494.1 GCA_007124105.1 Candidatus Hydrogenedentota bacterium
CGATGTCGGATGGCAGGTCACAAGCGTTGAAGAAGCGCGCGCAGCCTTTCTGGAGCGCGGCGAACTTCGCGGTGGTACGGAAAAGATGAAGGCGCATTGGGAAAAGTACGGTTCCCTGTACGGGTCGCATGGCGTGACCGCTTTTGAACCTTATGTGAAATGGATGCTGCTCGAACCCGAGGAAGGCGTATGGGATCCCGTGTTCTACGATGCTGAACTGGCGGCCTTCAAAGAACATGGGTTGCAATGGGTGCCCTTTCTCATTGCGGGCCCGGCGTACGCGACGCCGCCCTGGTTCAAGGAATCGGAAGAATCGGTATTCGCCGTGGAACTCGGTACCGGTAATGTGACCCGGGACCAGTCCATCTGGAATCCGCACATCAAACCGCGCATTCGTGGCTGGCTGACGCGGTTTTTTGAACACTACGACCATAAGGACATGCAGGCTGCGCTTCTGGTCATCAGCGGCGTGTTCGGCGATTCCATCTACACGGCGGGCGGCTATGAATGTACGCAAATCTGGGACGGCGAGTATCCCCAGCATCGCGGCTGGTGGTGCGGCGACCAATACGCAAAGGCCGATTTTGTCAAGGCCATGCGCGGGAAGTACACAGACATCGCGTCTCTCAACAAGGCATGGGACACCGATTTGGGTTCCTTCGACGACGTGGCGCCGTTCGTGCCGGATGGCAACCACGCCATGCGCGCCCGGTTGGATATGGTGCGCTGGTACATGGGCGCCATGACCGACTACGCGGAGTGGTGGGTTGCGACGACCCGCGAACTGGCGCCCCATGTGCCCATTCTACTCTGCACGGGCGGAGACGCGCATCCCGATCTTGGCGCGGACATGGTTGCCCAATCGAAGATGGTCGCCGGGTACGGCGCGGGCATGCGCATCACGAATGAGGCATCGGACTACGCCACGAACTTCCATCTCACCCGTATCATCGGCACGGCCTGCCGCCACTATGGGACGTATTTTGGCTACGAGCCTGCCGGGGCGGTGGACGCCAACGGCATTGTCGCGCGCATCTACAACGCCGCGGCGTCGGGCGCGTGGGAACTTTTCCATTATGACAACCCGCCACAGGGCGAGCGCGGCGCGCAATACAAGCGCTACCTCGACCTGTTGCGGATTCGTGAACCCGTAGTTGAAGTCGGCTTCTTCTGGTCGCGTACCTCCGCGAATCTCAACCTGTGGCGTGGACTGGGCGGCGCAGCCCGGGCCGTCCGCGATGTCGTTGACGTGGCCTATATAGACGAACAGCTTATCGCCGACGGCGCGCTTGACGGGCTGCAAGTGTTCGTGTGGGCTTCGGGGCCGGTAACCGAGCCCGAGGCCGCGCATGCTATCCAACGGGCCGTTGAGAAGGGACTCACACTTGTCGTGCCGGAAGGGTGGCAGGTAAAGAGCCCAGAGGGCGATGCGCTCTTCCCGTCCGAATTCACGAACGGCCGCGACAACGCCGAAGCCATACGCGTCGGTAAAGGCGCCGTCATCCAGAGCGCAAGCGCCAGAGCCGAATCCGCGGCAACGGTGCTGGCGGCAATTATCCAGGAACCCGCGTCCTTTGGTGTGCCCGGCCTTTCGCCCGAAGCGTCTGTAGGCGCGCAGCTGGACAGCCTGTACGCGACTGTCACGACCCGGGATGTGCTGCTCTATAACCACAGTGAGGCAACACACACGGTCGCCTTACCTACGGGAACCGTTGAAGTACCCGCGCATACGATTATTTCTGTTGAGCGGATGGCTTCTCAGGCTGCTTGTGAATGACTGACCCGGATATTTCTCTCCAGGAACAGCGCGAACATGCTGAAGGAGATCGAGCCAAGAGACATCTCCGCCCGTGGGCTTTCATTTTGCTGCCGCTGGTTGCCTTCTCACCCGTAAGGATGCGGGCGACGGGATTGTCCTGGCGACGGGGAGTTTGTGCAATTCCGATGTGACCATTGCAATTGATTTCAGGCTTATGGGAAGTATAGGATTTATGGGACATATATCTCTTTATATTGATTTCATGAGCGCTTTTGCAGCATTGGTATATCACTGCATGAATGCGATTGTGAACGAAGCGCAAACAAGAGGCAATTATGGGAGTTCATAACATGAAAGCGGCGTATTTATTTTCAGCGCTTGTGTTGATTACAGGATGTGGAAGACTGGAACAGAATCTGTTTCCCATCTGGGAGGAAAACTACTTTGAAATACCGCCGGCGGCGCCTGGTCCCTTTGCGATAGAAGAGAAACGCGTTCACATTGAGGATGGTGCAGACGGCGAGCCATTCGGCATAACGGTATTCGCGCCAGTTGATGCAGAAGGGCCGCTGCCGGTTTTCATCTGGGTAATGGGTTCCAATGTTCAGGCGTATTACCATCAGAGTCTCCATGAACTTCTTGCCAGTTGGGGCTACCTCGTTCTAGCGCCTGATACACGTCCCTTATTGTTCACCGACCTGAAGTATCACAGCCGCATTGTGCTGCTTGCCGAACAGACCCTGACACTGGCACTGACGGGCGCTATCGGGCACGAAGTGGATGTGGGGCGCATTGCGGTTGGCGGTTACAGTGTGGGCGGCCCCCTCGCGGCATTTACAGCAGCGCGCTCGGCGCCAGTTAGCGCTATTGTTTACTGGGCGCCGTCCGGTTCGCCAATCTGGCAGGGGCTGCGCCCACGTACTCTTTATCCCCTTGTGAACGCGGCTTCTTTGTATATCCTCGGCGAACTGGATGACAATGCCCCGGCGGAAGGAGGATATCCGGATAAAATGCAGGCGGCCATGCCGGCGCCTTTTGAAGCGTTTGTGATAGAAGGGGCAAGTCATCATCAGTTCCAACAGCCCACAGGCGCGGACCAATTCAGCAACACGCCTGAAATAAGCCGGGAGACGCAACAAGGAATCGCAATCACAAAGACCCGGGAATGGCTGGATGCACAATTTGCTATCATCAGAAACTAATGCGAGAATCTAGCCCGAATATTTCACCGGATTTTTACTGCATCTGCGAATGTTACACCACCGCAGCCAGTTTGCTTGTCCGCCGACTTTGACACGTCCCGATACGCTGTCAGCTGGCGACCTGCACAAAGCGCCTGATCCGACGCAATCTTCGCGGGCTCACGAAAAAAAACTGGCGCAATATTTTGGCTAGGCGGCGACGTAGGGGAACTCCGTATCGGCGGTTTCTGTTGCCCATTGTCGCAGGGTTTCACGGTGCTGGTTCAGTATCCCTTGATGCGCGGATTGTACCGCGAGGTTTTGCGTTTCTCCAGGGTCCGCCTTCATATCGAAAAGCTGCTCGCGGTTATCGCCGACATCGTAGACGCAATACTTGAACTGTCGTGTGCGCAGCATGCGTCCGCGCAGGCCGAGCGGCTTCGCGCCGCGCGCGAATTTGGTTTCCGTGACAACATAGTCCCTGTCCAAGGTAGTGGCGTTGTCTGCGGCCAGCGCCCGCAACGACATGCCGCGCATAGCGCTCGGCGCTGTCCCACCCGCGAAATCGAGGAGCGTGGGTGGGATGTCCAGGGCCGTGGCGATCAGTTCCGACGAAACCCGTTGCGGCGCAATGTCGGGGCCCGCCACTATCATCGGTACGCGGGTACATTGGTCATAGAGCACCTGTTTCTGGTTCCACTGGTGCATGGCGACGCCTTCACCATGATCGCTTACAAACACGATGAGCGTATTGTCCGCGTACGCGCTTGCCTGCAGCGTATCAAGCACCCGGCCGATTTCCGCGTCCACTTTTTCGACCAGCCGGTTGTAGCCCCAGAGGTACTCGCGCCATTGCCGTTCATCCCATTCCAGCGTGGGATAATGAACGGGGATGCTCCGCTGCACTTCGCGGATGGCCGTTGGTTCATGCTCGGGGACGGCAAAGTTGTCCGGCAACGGCGGCAACGCGTCGCGGTCGTCTGGCGGCGCGCCGATAGGCCCGTCCGGCAATTCTTGCCCACGGGCCAGTTCGCAGATATTATGGGGGTTCATGAACGAGACGGTAAGAAAGAAAGGTTCACGGTGATTCCGACGCAGGAAGGCAACGGCCTGCTCGGTCTTTTTGTGGTCTGGTCGAAAGTCAGCGGCGTCGCCTGTATACCCCGCCTCCTCGAAGGTAGCGCCCACATGCCATTTGCCGATGTAGGTGTTGGTATAGCCGGCTGCCGTCATAAGCGTTCCGAGCATGGGAAACTCGCCCACAATCTTGCGCTGGTTGCTGATAACGCCTGTTTCGTGCGGGTAACGCCCCGTTTGCAGGCAGGTGCGAAAGGGGGTACACAAGGGCTGCGGCACATAGGCCCGCTCGAAGCGCAGTCCCTGCGCCGCCAGGCTGTCCAGCGCGGGCGTGTCAAGATACGGGTTGCCCGCGCAACTCATGGCGGAGGCCGTCTGCTGGTCCGTCATGATCAGCATAACGTTCGGCTTCGAGTTTGCCGCGCCCGCCGCTCCAATCGAAAACGCCGCCCCGGCCCCGGCCATTGCGGCTGAACGGCGCAGGAAGTCGCGTCGCGTTGGATGTGTTGTGATGTTGTTCCTGGTGTTCATGCCAGTTCCTTTCCAAGTTGGTTGCGCAATATTCTATGAACCCTCTTGATCCCGGCAGGAGTGTGAGGCGGTTCTTCGGACTTGGGAGCGGCACTATTTAACCAAACAGGTAACGCCGCCCCCAAAGGACCGTATTTACCGTATTTACCATATTGACCATATTGAC
>SLFT01000479.1 GCA_007124105.1 Candidatus Hydrogenedentota bacterium
ATGCACCTGATGGTGGTCGCGGAGAAGTACCAGACCGGGTTCGACCAACCGCTGTTGCATACCATGTATGTGGATAAACGGCTTGCGGGCATTCAGGCGGTGCAGACGCTGTCCCGGTTGAACCGTACCGCCCACGGCAAGGAAGAGACCTTTGTCCTCGACTTTGTGAACGACGGCGACGAAATCCGGGAAGCCTTTCAGCCATTCTACGAACAAACCGCCATCGGCGAACAGGCGGAAGCGCAGCAACTGTATGAGTTACAGGCGAAACTGGATTCGTACCAGGTGTATTACAAGGCGGAAGTGGAAGAGTTTTGTAAGGTGTTCTACAAACCGAAACCCAACCAGACCGCATCCGACCATGCCCGTATGAACGCCTGTATTGACCCGGCTGTGAACAGGTTCAAGCAACTGGACGAAGAGGCGCGCGAGGCGTTTCGCAAGGAATTGATCGCCTTTCGCAACCTGTACGCGTTCATGGCGCAGATCATTCCGTTCCAGGACTCGGACCTCGAGAAGTTGTACTCCTATATCAGGATGCTCCTGGCAAAGCTGCCCAGGGGCGACCGCGGGCCCGTGTACAACTTCGACGATGATATCGCATTGAAGTATTACCGGCTCCAGAAAATCAGCGAAGGGTCTATTCAACTTGAGTCGGGGAAACACGAACCCGTATCCGGACCGACCGCGGTGGGGACGGGCCAGGCAAAAGGCCCGGAAATCGAACTGTCAAAACTCATTGATATCCTGAACGAACGCTTCGGCGCCGAGTTCAAGCCCGGCGACCAGTTGTTTTTCGAGTCCATCCGCGAAGACGCCGTTGCAGACGACGGATTGCGCCAGGCGGCCCTGGCAAACACTATGGAAAATTTTGCGTATGTGTTCAGCAAAACACTCGAGAATCTTTTTGTTGACCGCATGGACCAGAACGAAGAGATAACCGGCAGGTTCATGAACGAAACCCAGTTCCGTGATACTGTAAGCAAGCATCTGCTGGAAGAGGTTTACGAAAAAATCCGAGAACAACAGCCCGAGACGGTTTAACCCGGATATTGCAGCCCCGCTATGGCGGCAGTGAAATATGCGGGCCAGGGTTATTTGTATTTTGCCAAGGGTAATCGAGTACAGTATAAGGCGGCATTCGTTTCAATCAGTTCCCGTGTGTCTTTGATGTCCAGCCAGATACAGTCGAAGCCACACCCGGTCGCGGGCAGCGCCCGTTTCAGCATGGATACAGGATAATGTCAAAATCTTTTGTTACACGTCGCGAATTTGGACGCATGGTTGGCGCGGGCATTTTGGGCGCCGCAACCATTGCTGATGGGCAGTGGACGCGACCAGACGCCGCCGCAACAGGTAAACGCCTGGCCGTCATCGGGTGTGGGCGGCGCGGCGCGTGTTGTGTTGACGCCCTTCAAGGGCAGGGGGCGTCTGTCGCCTTTGTCTGCGACAGCAATGCCTCGCGGGGCGTTGCCCTGGCGTCTCAAACGCGCGCGGCGTTCACAGCCCAATGGATGCAATGCCTGAAAAGCAACGAAATCACCGATGTGATTGTGGCGCTTCCAACCGCGCTCACTGTTGATGTGTGTAGCGCCGCTCTCGAACATGGGAAGGGCGTCTTCCTGGATTGTTCGCAGGGCGTCCTGTTTACTCCCCTTCTGACGACAGTGCGTGCGAAGGGGACGCGCAACGTATCGGGAATGCTGCCCCATACTCCCGCCGCCGCCGCCGCGCGTACATGCATCAATGACGGGGCAATCGGCGCGGTGCGCTTTGCGCACAGTTCCCGCGGCAGCTGCGACGTAAACCTAGACGCGTGCGCTGTTGCCGAAGCGCATAGCGCACAGTTACTTTTTCTCTTTGACGCGCTGGGGCTTCAACGCGAAGACTACGCCCGCTCCGTGGCAACGTCCAACGCTCACGACTGCTTTCAAACAATCATGACAAGTATTTCACGAGAGGATGGGACACGGCTGGAAGTCTGTTCCGCCGCCGCGCCCGTGGTCGGGAACGGCTGCGTAATTCAGGGCGACCGCGGCAGCATTCGCTTTGTGGAGGGCCGCATCGAGGTCATCCGGGAAGACAGCGCAGCGCAGGTTGTGAATACGCGTGACGACGGACGGATACGAACCGCCGCGTTGCGACACTGGCTGCACGAAAACAACAGCGACACTTCTTTTTGCCGCCCCGCGGCGTTGACGGCATCTATTATGAACGACGCGCGAAGGCGCATTTCCGAGCGGGTCGTTCACACGTAAGATATAACAACGAAACACGCATAACAGGAGAAAAGCGTCATGACCCATAACAACCTGACACGAAGGTCCTTTTTGACGGCTGCGGCGGCATCCATTCCCACGACGGCCATCATCCCGACAGTAGCCGCGGCGGAAACGCGTTACCAGGGCGGCGCAAGTCCGTGGCCGCTGGTAATGAACGCAAGCACCATCCGTCCGGCGTCGCTCGAGGAAAAATTAGCGGTTACCGCCAAAGCGGGCTGGGACGGCATCGAACTGTGGATAAATGAGCTGGACGACTACGAAAATGAGGGCAACGACCTGAAAGAGCTGGGCAAACGCATTGCCGACATGGGCCTGTACGTACCCAATGTCATCGGCTTGTGGAGTTGCATGCCCGCGTCGCGGGAAGCCTTTGATGAATCGCTGGAAGCGACGCGCAAGCGGATGCGCCAGTCGGCGGACGTTGGCTCGCTGTATGTGGCCGCCATCCCCACACCCGACCGTGAGGACTTTGACCTGAAATGGGGCTCGGAGATGTATCGCGAGCTGATGCGCATCGGGCGGGACGATTACAACATTAACGTGGCCTTCGAGTTTGTGGGATTCCTCAAGAGCGTATATCGCTTCGGGCAGGCGTGCGCCGTGGCGTTTGACGCAAACGACCGGGGCGCGGCTATGATTATGGATACCTTTCATCTGTTTCGCGGCGATTCCGGTTTTGACGCCATCAAGCATGTCCAGGGCGATTTTATCGCGGACTTCCACTGGAACGATGTTCCCGCAGACATTCCCCGTGAGGAACAGGGCGACGAGCATCGGATTTACCCGGGCGACGGCGTACTGCCGCTGTCGCAGGTGTTGCGCGACCTGAAAGCCATTAACTATAAACGCGCTTTGTCTCTCGAACTGTTCAATCGCCCGCTCTGGGAACGGCCCGCCGAGGAGATCGCCGTCGAAGGGCTGGAAAAGATGTTGGCCTGCATTGCCGACGCCGGCGTGTAAGTCCGCGCTGTTGCGACAAGGAAATCAGGCTTTATGACTATTCCGGTATATGTCGTTGCGGCGGCACTCTTTGCTTTTTTGACGCAGCAGCATGTACCCGCGCCTTTTCCCGCCATCACACTCGTCTGTCTACAGGAGTAGAGAAAGGGCATCATCATAGTGACTACTGATACCGATGTAAAACGGTCGGCGCTTATCACCGGCGCGTCCACCGGCATAGGCGAAGCCTGCGCGTTGCGCATGGCAGCGCGCGGCTGGCGCGTATTTGCGGGGGTTCGCCGCGAAGAGGACGGCGACGCGCTGGTCGCAAAAGCGCGCGCTGCCATTACCCCTGTTATCTTGGATGTGACATGTAAGGAGCATATTGAGGCGGCCGTCAACCGTGTACGCGAGAGCGTCGGCGCCAACGGTCTGCATGGCCTGTTCAACAACGCCGGCATCGCCGTGGGCGGTCCGCTTGAGCACCTGCCCGAGGAACGAATCTTGCAACAATTTCAGGTCAATGTGTTCGGCGCCATTGCCGTGACCCAGGCGTTTCTGCCGCTGGTGCGCGCGGCGCGCGGACGGATCGTGTTCACAAGTTCAAACTCCGGGTTCTGGTGCGAGCCGTTCCTGTCGGTATACGGCGCGAGCAAACACGCCCTCGAGGCGATTGGCGATTCACTGCGCATCGAGCTCCAGCCCTGGGGCGTCCATGTCGCCCTCATCGAGCCGGGCATGATCAAAACGCCTATCTGGGACAAAGCCCGCGCGGAATTTGCCGAGGTAGACAATCTGTTGTCGCCAGAGGCGCTCGCGCAATACGCCAGACCCATTGAAGCCCTGCGCAAGATGGTGCATCAGACGCCGGTTATCGCCACGCCGCCCGAACGCGTCGCCCGCGCATTGCAACACGCCCTCGAGGCGCGTCGCCCTAAAACCCGCTACTGCGTCGGCATTGATTGTCGCCTGCAATTCCATTTACGAAGATTTCTACCCGACCGTGTGCGCGACTATCTCGCGCGTCGCGTGATGGGGTTGTAATCCACAGCAGGCCTTCGTCTCTACTGAAGTTTATGACGCTATCGTCGCTTTGGTATCATGGCATACATCAGATGGAAGACACGGAAAAACAACTGAGGAGCACCGAAATGCAAACGATGGTTATGATGACAAGTATCATTTTATTGTGTGTCGGCGGCGTTGCCGTCGCGGAAAGCGCCGGCGGCGCGGACGTCGTTGATGCGCGACATGTGAAAGTGTATTACGAGCCCGGGCGATTTGGCGGCTGGCCGGCCAATCACGGCATCTGGCATTGGGACAACGAAATCCTGGTGGGATTCAGCCAGGGCTATTACAAGGATCGCGGCGACCGCCACCACTTTGACCCGGACAAGCCCGAGGACCATCTGCTGGCGCGCAGCCTGGACGGCGGCGAGACCTGGACGCTCGAGTTCCCGACAAAAAAGGGATTCCTGATCCCCCGGGACCGCGCCCTGCACGGCACGGAATTGCCGGGTGTGCCAATACCCGAACCACGCCCGTGTCCTGGCAACATTAATTTTACCCATCCCGACTTCGCCATGACCATACGCATGACCGCGGTGGGCTCGGGGTTCTCGCGTTTTGAATACTCCTATGATCGCGGCCACAGCTGGAACGGCCCGTTTCTATTGCCCCAATTCGATACGCCCGGCATTGCGGCGCGCACGGATTATATTGTGGACGGCCCGCGCAGCTGCACCTTGTTCCTGACCGGCTCGAAGGAAA
Organism: Candidatus Hydrogenedentota bacterium; assembly: GCA_007124105.1. GTDB lineage: Bacteria > Hydrogenedentota > Hydrogenedentia > Hydrogenedentales > CAITNO01 > SLFT01. Next base: position 4,992 of record SLFT01000479.1, read on the forward strand.
ACGGCCGCGAAGGACGGCCCCTATGCGCGCGCACCGAGGACGGCGGCGCCACCTGGCAGTTCCTTTCCTGGATCGGCCCGGAACCGGAGGGCTTCGCTATTATGCCCGCCACCGTGCGACTGTCTGAAGACGAACTGTTTACGGTGGTGCGCCGGCGCGAGGGCGACACGCGCTGGCTTGTCGGTTATCGCTCGCATGACAATGGCCACAGCTGGGAACATTGCAATGATCCAGCGGATGATCTGGGACATGGCAACGCCCCCGCCATGATCACACTCGACGACGGACGGCTCTGCCTGGCGTACGGCTACCGCGCGGAACCTTATGGCATCCATGCGCGACTCAGCAGCGACCAGGGACATACATGGACTGATGCCATTGTCCTGCGCGAGGACGGGCTCAGCAGGGATATCGGATACCCCCGCATGGCGCAGCGTCCAGACGGAAAAGTCGTGGTGGTGTACTATTTCTGCGACCCCGAAACCGGCCCGGAGCGCTACATCGCCGCCACCATCTGGACGCCGCCCGCTCTGGACTAACAACGAATATCGTGTCATCCAGGCACAACAGCGGACGCGTTACTTGGTGTAGCGAATAGTATATAGCGAAGTATGATTCTACAGACAGATAGCTGTATGAAATGGGAAACAGGCATGTATTGCGCTAAATCAGGATTGCTCGCTACAGCGCTGGCGCTGTTGGCGACATGGACTATGCCAGTGAGCGCTGACTGGATTGTGCTCAACGGATTGACGCACGAGGATGTTTATATCAACGAAACCCGTACCATGTATTTCGTGCATTTCCCTGATACAGGCGAAGTGATGAACGTTCCCAAGGCCAGTGTCCCGGTTGATCATGTTGGTTTTCACGACACCCCGGAACATCGCGCGGCCCTTCTTGATGCGTGGCGCGAAAGCAACCCCGAGCGCGAGCGCACCGCTGATCGCCGCGAGGATATGCGCATTCATCAGGAAAAATCTCGCGCCGTCAACCCGCCAGTCCAGTTCGCCCCGGCAGCGTCGCGGCGGGTGAAAAGTCTTGCCTTGGGCGGCGATACGCTGCCGAAAATTGTTCTCAGGAACCCTCCCCTGCGCACGGCGCAAACGGGCATCAGACAACCCGGCGCAATGATGCGACAGCCGCGGACGCAAGGATTTGGCGGCGTTACGGCTGGCGGCATGGGAATGGCCGGTGCGCGCGGCATGAACCCAATGGGCGCAGGCGGCATGGGCGGCGGCATGGGGATGATGGGCGGCGGCATGGGGATGATGGGCGGCGGCATGGGAATGGTCGGTGCGCGCGACGTTACGGCCATCGGGAATATCTCTGACCTTTTTTTCAACATAGATGACCGGCTTGTAGGCGAAACGCCCGCGGAGATACACTACTCGTATATGTTTCACCAGCCCAGAGGGCAGGTCAACAATATGCGCGCCGCGAACAACCGCAACCGCCGTTAGCTCGGGGGACATGGGTCGCGAAGAGAGCATTGGCGGGGAAGCCCGGGCCCGGCCATTTCATCAGAGTTCTAAAACAACCCCTTGACCTTGCCGGTATGCACATCCACATCAATGCCGCGGAACGCGGGGGCCGACGCTGTTCCCGGCATCAGTTTGATATCGCCGGCCACGGGCACAATCAGTTCCGCGCCGCGATAGACCAGCACATCGCGCACGGGCAGCACCCAGTCGCGCGGCCGCCCTTTGAGCGCGGGGTCGTGCGACAAACTAAGGTGGGTCTTCACCATGCAGACGCCGTATTTGCTTAACTCATCGTCTCCTTGCAGCGCAAGTATCTTTTGCTCGCACGGCGCGGTATAGGTGACGCCGTCCGCGCCATACACTTCTGTCGCGATTCGCGCTATCTTGTCCTTGATAGGCAAGTCCGCTTCATACAGGAACCGCAGGCGCGCCGGCTTCTCGCAGGCGTCCACAACGATTTCGGCCAATTCCCGCGCGCCTTTTCCGCCTTGTTCCCAATGGCGCGACACGGCCATAGGCACACCCAACTGGCGCGCGGCGTCGCGTATCACCGCTACCTCCTCATCGTCGTCGGCGTAGAAATGATTGACGCATATCACGGGATTGACAAGGCTCTTCTTAATCGTTTCAAGATGGGCCATCAAATTCTCCAGCCCCTTCTCGACCAGCTGCGGATTGGGTTCTGTATAAACGGGGTCAAGAGGACGCCCCGGCGCCACGGGCGGGCCGCCGCCGTGCATTTTCAGCGCGCGAACAGTGGCCACAAGCACCGAGCAGTTCGGCGTCAAGCCGCTCATGCGGCACTTAAGGTTCCAGAATTTCTCGAAACCAATGTCCGCGCCAAAACCGCTTTCGGTAACAAGATAATCAGCAAGACGCAGCCCCAGTTTGTCGGCCACCACGGAGGAATGACCAATACTGATGTTGGCAAATGGTCCCGCATGTACCAGCACGGGCTGCCCTTCGATGGTTTGCATCAGGTTCGGGTTGATGGCGCGATACATGAGCGCGGTCATGGCGCCGTCCACCTCAAGGTCCGCCGTGGTCACGGGGGCGCCGGCTTTGTCAAAAGCGACCACGATTTTCGCCATGCGCCGGCGCAAGTCCTCGAGGCTGGTCGCCACGGCGAGTATGGACATCACCTCCGAGGATACGGTGATCTGGAAACCGCTGCGCAGCATGAACCCGTCCATTTTCGTTCCGATGCCAATAATGATTTCGCGCAGCGCCTGCGCCGCGAAATCAATTGTCCAGCCCGTGGTGATGTTGCGCGGATCAATATTCAGACGCCGCAGTTTCTTCTTCGCCAGCAGCGCATCGCCGTAGTTAAATTCGTGTTGCAAGCGAGATGTAAGCGCGACCATGGCCAGATTGTGCGCATTGTTGATGCTGTCAATATCGCCGGTAAGCCCGAGGCTGAAATCAGACAACGGAATGCACTGGCTCAGTCCGCCGCCCGCGGCCGATCCCTTGATGTTAAATGTGGGGCCGCCCGATGGCTGCCTGATGGCGCCCATGGCCCGCTTGCCCAGTGCGCCAAGCCCCTGCACCAGTCCCATGGTCGTGGTGGACTTCCCTTCGCCAAGCGGTGTAGGCGTGACAGCTGTCACTTCTACGTACTTGCCCACGTCATGGTCTTTGAGCCGATTGAGAATACGGATGAAATCCAGTTTGGCTACATAATGCCCATAGGGCAATAACTCAACCTGTTCGAGCCCCATTTCCTCGGCCAGCTGATATACCATCTTCATCTGGTCTTCAGCGGCAGCCGCTATCTCCCAATCTTTCATGCGCAACGGGTTAAGCGCTTTTTTGGTCATGGTTGCATACTCCTTGTTGCGCGGGCGAGACAACAGCGGCGCCCTGCCATTCCGATTGATGTTGTCGTCAATGGTCTTCGCAACGAATTTCTTGATAGTGAACGCGCAGGCACACGCCCCTGGTTCCACGCCGGCGTTGCCGGGAAGCGTCGCGCGATATTTCCATGGGGATTATTCGTCTTCAGGTACAACGCGCAAATATGTCTCCACGTTGTTCTGGTGTGACCGATTATAATCCAGGTCTTTGCCCACAACGTGTTGCGCCCAGGAAACCATCAGCTCATCAAAGGGATTGACGCCAATCAAGCCGCGCAATACAAGCGGGTTCTCAGCGCCTGACGTGGAACTTGTTTCTATGTACGTATATTCTATGCGAAGAAGATTGTGGCGTACTCGGTTGCCGTCGGTATCGCGTTTATCAATACGCATCGTTTCCGTATATTCGCTTATGACAACATTCAGTTCTGTGTCCAGCCCGGGAATTGCCAGTTCTCGACTTTCACCGCCGTACCGCGCGGTATCATAGGCGCCTGTAGCATGATACGTGACGATCCACGACCAGTTCACGCCGCTTCCTTTGTCGCCCAGCCATACGGGCTGCCGGTCGGGTAAGAACGCCTCTTCGATGTATGTGAAATTCTGGTCCTTATCGAAAATAAGCGTCTTGCGCAAGCGTCCGTTATCGGCGAAATCCTGGGCTACAGCAGCATTTTCATAGTCAGATACAGTAGTCGGATCAACAAGGCGCGCAGGTTCAACCCACTCCCAATGGCCCTCGATCTTTCCGGCGCCGCCGAATACAGGACATCCCGCAAGTCCGCCTGCGATAACTACACTCAACACCATAAACATTGCTTTCTTCACGGCATTCTCCTCCTTGTCGGTTGAATTACTCGCTGTCATAGGTGATACGTTTACACTGTCGTTGCCATGGACAACGGTTCATAGGATAAACGAGCGGGAACGCGAAGTCAATTCGATGCGGCCGTCACTTCGTAACGGGTTTCACGAAAAGCGTAGGGGCCCGCTTTGGTCGGCTCGGTGGACATCACACGCACGCTATAGCGACCCGGTTGACTGAATGTATGGTGAAACGCGACGCCCGAGGCGGTCTCGACGTCGTCCACGCGCCAGACATGTTCCGCAAATCCCGGCGGCGCGTTGAAATGAGCGCGCGCGCCTACGGCGACCTCGTGCGGGATTGCGGGTTGATTGACTACTTCCACAAGTACGGAATCCAACGCAATAACTACATCATTTTCATATTCCTGATATACTATAAGCAACGGGCCGGGTTCTTCTGCAACGTATGAGAAACGCCAGGCGTCCGCGCCCCGTTGAACTGTTTCGCCGTTAACTTTCCAGACGGGCTCGCGGTTTTCCGCGCCCGACATTTCCACCTGAATGTGTTGGCCCACATAATAAACGGGCAACAGGTTCATCGTTATCTGTTCACGGCCCAGTCGCTGTGTCAGTCCCATTTGCTTTCGCACGTCTTCAATAGCAACGCCCATGCGTTGCGCAAGCGCCTCAATGCTCGATTGGTGGTCTGTAAGCGGCGTGAATACCTGCACCGTTGCCGTGCCGCGCGCAGTGGTGAGCGCCAACACATAGCTGCCTATTTCCGCAGTGTCGCTGGGCGACACGCGCAATCCTGCGTCCGTCGCCGTTACGCGCAGCATGTGGCTGTAATTACGATCGTCCACAAGCAGCCGCCAGCTGGCAACCGTCTGCGCCGAAAGCGGTTCTCCCTCTGAAAGAAGCGTCACTGTTTCAGACTGTCCCGTATTATGAAACACCAGAACAGACGGTGTCGCCGTCACTTCCGCTGCCGCTGTGAGCGTGAAACACGCGCTAAACAGCAGCAGAACTCCACTGACGTAAATGCCTGTCCGTATTATATTGTACATTTTTGCCAACATTGCTTATCCTTTCCTGTTGTCCGCCCGTGCGGGCCTGTTCGCCAATAGTCACGAAAAGGGGAGCGCGGTACGGTTCCTTGACGGCCCAGGGCCTTCTTATAAAGATAACCTGTAATACAAAAACGTTCCCCATGTACAGGTATCATGACATCCATACCGTCACTTAATGGTGGGAAGCATTCACCCCATCTCGCGTTACCGTGTTATCGTTGCCGGGCTTATGCGCAGAAAGCGAAATATGCCTCATGGGTCTCAATTTTCCCCCAATAACAGTAAAAGCGCTTTCATCACCCTTATGCGGCAACATTCGCAAGAGAGGCAAGACTGCCCACTCGGATTCCCTCAACGAAATAAATCCATGCCGTCACAACGCGGTTCATATAACCCAGCACGGCCAATGCCTGGGCAATAGTTTTCATAGGTTTCGTGGTTTTGCCCGCGCAATCACGCAGTAGCCGCAAGCGTACGGGCGCTGATGCGGTCGGGTGCGCTGCCTTTTGCGCGCAGCAGGTTGCGCATAGCCTCGCCTATCATTTCATCGGCGGTAAGGGGTCGCTTGCCGTTGTTGCATGTGACAATTCCAAAGGAAAGGTCCGCGGCGCCCTCTACCCATGACTCATCCAGCAGGGCATCAGCCACTTCCCGTTTGATCTTGTTGGCATACGAAACAGCGTCCTTCAATTGTGTGTGAGGGAGCACTGCGGCAAACTGCATGTCGTCGTACCGGGCAAGAATATCAAAGGCGCGCGAAGTGTTGCGCATGGCAAGGGCCACTTCCACCAGTATGTCCTCGAAAACCAGGGGCGCAGGCGACGCCTCTTTCTGCAAGGGCTCCTCCATCTCAAGCATAAGGCAGGATACGGGGTACTGATAGCGATGCGCTTTCTCCGTTTCTTCCTGCAGGCGCTCATAGAGAAAACGTCGGTTACGGAGCCCCGTCAACCGGTCCGTATAAATTGTGTCGGTAAGCATGAAGGGTCCGGCCACCATGTCTGTTGCGCTTTGACGTGTGCGCAATGCCGCGTCAACATGAATAATGATAATAGGGATGTTGTACGGCTTTGCCACATAATCCACGGCGCCTAGATCATAGCCATGCGCCACATCGCCCGAAGACCCCCGCGCTGTAACAAAAATTATCGGAATATCGCGGCTGGCGGGATCGGATTTCAGGCGTTTACATACTTCATAACCGTCAATGTCCGGCAAGCCCACATCAAGCAATATCAGGTGTACCTCCTCTTTGCTGACAAAGCGCAACGCATCCTGGCCCGAGTGTACCGCAACCGCATCATAGCCAAACAACTTCAGGCCTTCACACAACACGGTCGTCTCATCTACACAATCATCTACAACGCAAATCTTTATAGTCGAATTCACTTGTCCATTTTCCTATGCTTAAAACAACACAACACGTTCCAGTTGGGCCTTCCGCTCTCCCCTTAAGTTTACCTGAAAATCCGGAAAAGCGCAACTTTTTTTTGCTTAAGCAGTTTAGCCCACCACCCGCCATAGCGCGGCGGCGTGCCTTGTGTTGGCGAACCGTAAACGGAAAAACACTCCTCTTCCGACAAGCCCGATACCGTCCGATAATGACCGACCACGCACCAATAAAGCAGATTTTCAGCGCGCTATTCCCGACAACGTCAGTGTACCGCTACCGGTTACGCGCACATTCAATGCGCCATGTTGTCTGTCATACACGGTTTCATCGGGCAGGTCGTTGTTCCATATCGCCAGCGTATCGGCGGTTGCGCCGGTGATGCGCAGCCAATAGGGGTCGCGTGACCAACCCACGATGTCGAGAACGACACCGTCGCCGGTTTCGGTGATGTGGTCAATGGAACCGGGGACATGTAGGAGGACGCCCGTATCATTTAGTCGGACGACGCTGTAATAGGCCGCTTTTCCGTACGCTTCGGGCAGATGCGCCTGCACCGTACCGGGGATAATGGCGGGCCCGTCGCTCACCTGCTCGTGCAGATGGAAGAAATCGGGCAGTAATCCCTGTCGCTCCTCGTCGTCAAGCGGGAAGGTCTGTTCAAGGCCGCTAAGCGTAATGCCCCGGGCTATTTTGTCCCAGAACGGCCCTTCTTCCTTGTCCAGCAGCGCCAGATCGTGCAACGCGGAACGATAAACAAGGCCGCACCACTGCACGGGCAGACCGATCCAGTTTGGCGCCACCCAATTGGTTGCGCCGAGCACGGCGATAGTGGCGTATGTGCCGACAGGCCCATCCACAGGATGGTCAAGGTACAGCAGCGGGACGCCTGTCCACGCCCAGTAACGGGCCTGCTCGATATAGGCGTCGTTCCCCGACAGCAGGTAGCCGAGCACGTAAACGCGAATCATGCGCGCCGAACCCAGAATATCGGGCGTGTGCAGCGGCATTTCCCAGGTTTGCGCGCCCCGCGGCACGGTGTTCGCGTAATGGCTTGTCTGCTTGTCCAGCAGACGCAAGCCCGCCGCCGCCAGCGCCTTGTTGCCCGAAAAGGCCGCCGCCTCCAGGATGGGTTCAAGCGCCTGCGCGCCATAGCCGTTTGCGTGGTCCGCGAAATGGGTGCGGCCGTAATCAGGCCTGGACGGGTCGGGCTGATGGTAACGTCGCAGCCCTTCGTCGTCGAACTCCTCGAGTCGTTTCTGGGCCGCCTCAACCATGCGCGCCACATTGTTTTCAATGCTTCCGTAGAGTAGCACCGGCGTGGGGCGCGACACATGGGACACCCCCGCCAGATAATTGTCTTCGGGATTAAGCCGGGTCAGTCCTTTCGCCGCGGCGGCGCGCAGCCGCTCAGCCAACGCGTCGTCTTCGCTGTGCGCCGCCAACCACTGCATGTAGGCGGGGGCGTCAGCCGCCGGCTGGGGCGGGAAACTGTCGCCCCACACGGCATGGCGCCAGCGGCCATCCACATGCGCGTCCGAATCAAGCCAGCCGGCAGCCAGCAGGCGCACGGCATGGTCAAAGCCGCCGCCCAGTTCCGGAACATCCGGCAGACCGCACAGCGCAATGTAATGTTGTACGGCGGCTACAACGCTGTCGCCCTGTCCGCCGAGGAAAAACATCTCGAATTGCAGCGGCTTTTTTTGTTGAAGCGTAAATGTCCCGAACACGGAAAATTCGTTCTCAAGCCGGTCCTCTCCCACGCCGGGATGCCACAGCCCCATGAGATGGGCGCCGGAGTTGAAAACCCGGTCCGGTGAATCAAAGACGGCGGCGGGCTTATCAGCCCGGTTCCATAACACGCCGATATAGTTCTTCTCGTGGTGCAACGCCATCATGGGCAGGGTCAATTTGTGGTCTTCCACAATGCGGCGGTCCGCCTGCGCGGCGTTGAAATCGGCCTCGCTGCTGCTCGGCTCGTCGGCAAGGTATTCGACGCCCGGCAGCAGCGCCTGGCTCTTACGCTCGCCGAACGCGTCCAGGCCAGGAAACAACGTCAGCCACGGCAGGTGATACAGTTCGCGATCCGCGTCCGCCTCTATTGTCGTGGTTACATGAAATGTACCGGGCTGTTCATGCGGCGCGATAGTGCGCGCCAGGCGCCAAGCAACGCCGTCGGCGTCAGTGAAAGTCGCTTCCACCACAAGCGCGCCCGTCTCTTGTTTCTCCACCGTGGTTGCGGCATCGCGCAGTGGGAACATTTCCGGCTTGCCGTCCAGGAGAAACCCCAGCGCCGCATCCGTGTGCCCCATGGCCATCATGTCGCTGTCCACGCGTAATGCGTAACCGTCCCAGTCTTGACCGTTATGTATCAGGGTCAGCGGGCCGCTTGTCGCCTCGAGCGCATTGTCGCCCAGCGCTACAGCGGCGGGCGCGTCAAAATCCGTTGTGATCAGCGGACGCAACGGCGCGGCCTTGATCCAGGCCACTGTAAAAGCGCCTTCGGTCATGGATGTGGGGTCCAGGCGCAGCCGCGTACCCCGTTCCTGGGCAGGCAACAGAACGGAATATTCGTGCCATTCTCCGTCGGGATTGACAAAAAACTGGGCGCTCCGCTCCGCCGTGAAGCTTGGGCCGTAAAAGAATTCGCCGCTTTTGTCGCCCGTGGCCTTCATGCGCACGGTAACGCGCACACGCTCGCCCAGGGGCATGTTTGTCACCGGCGGACTCTCGATCCAGGGGTCGCCGCCCGTGGTCTCGAAATACAGGCCCTCTTCCGTGATCTCCATATTCGCCACGCGTGGATTACCGGACCAGCCATGCATCCCCTCGCTAAAGTCATACAGTGTCACCGGCGCCGCCAATGCGTTACCGACAATTATCGCGCCTGCGAACCCAGCGTACCAGATCAGTTTCTTGTTCATTACAATACGTTCCTTTTGTTTTCGAAATCCTGTTTCCGCATAGTATAACGTAAGTAATTCGCGCATTGGAACAGCGCTCCCTTGCTGTCGTGATATTGCCATTTCAAAACGTAACTGGCCAGCAGGGCTCGTTACGAAATTGCATTTCGTAACGCAATTGTGCGCGAAGTTGAACTTCGCGCCCCGGGCCATGGATTTGGTTTCGGAATCCGTTCCGCAAAGAGCGCGAAATACAATTTTGCGGACAAGCGCGTTCCCAAGCGCAATTTGGGAACGAGTCTGTGCGGACAGTGCCCCGCAGATAGAACTCGCATAGATACCCTGATAGACAGTTACTTAAAAAAAAACATTGCGCGATAAACCGTGATTTGATCCCTCACATAAAAAGGGGCTATGCTCACAACTATACAATTTCAGCATTTGCAGGATTTGACAAACAAGGGACATTTCTATGGACAGACGAACGTTTCTCAAGCAAGTTGGCATAAGCGCAACGGCCATGACATTATCCGCGCAGCTGCGCGCCGCGGCAACTGACAGCGCGAATCCGCCAAACATTGTCATTATCATGGCTGACGACATGGGATATTCGGATATTGGCTGTTACGGAGGCGAGATCGAAACGCCAAACCTCGACCGGCTGGCGGCCGGTGGGCTGCGTTTCACACAGTTCTACAACGCGGCGCGCTGCTGCCCCACCCGCGCATCGTTGCTGACAGGACTGTATCCGCACCAGGCCGGCGTGGGCAGCATGGTCGGTGTCGGCGGCAAGGAACCGGGGTATCGGGGGCGGCTGAATGAATCGTGCGTTACAATTGCCGAAGGCTTGAAGCGGGCGGGCTATACCACGCTCATGTCGGGGAAATGGCATGTCACCCATTACCGGTACCAGAACCCCGAGCCAACCCTGCATCGGGGCACCTGGCCTTTGCAGCGCGGCTTTGACCGGTTCTTCGGCACCCTTGCCGGCGCGGGCAGTTTCTTTACGCCTGTCAGCCTGATGCGCGACAATGAATTCATTGAGCCCGGCGACGACTTTTATTATACCGACGCCATCAACGACGAAGCCGCCCGCTTCATCACCGAGGCGGACGCGGATAAACCGTTGTTCCTGTACACAGCCCATGTAGCGCCTCATTGGCCGCTGCACGCGCTTCCCGAGGATATAGAAAAATATAAGGAGGTGTACCGCGCGGGCTGGGACGACATCCGGAAGCAACGGCGCGCGCGGATGGACGAAATGGGGCTGCTCAATCCTGACTGGAAGCTTACCGAGCGTGACCCGCGCGTGTCCGCGTGGGAAGACACGGAACACCAGGAATGGGAAATACACCGGATGGCAGTATACGCCGCGCAGATAGACCGCATGGACCAGGGCATCGGGCGCATCATAGAAGCGCTCGAGGACACGGGCCGACTGGACAATACGCTGATCCTGTTCCTGTCGGACAACGGCGGCTGCGACGAGATAATCCAGGGCCAGGACACGCGCCACGGCTACTTCGAGCGCGGCGGCACCACGCCCGACGTTTTCCCGGGAGAGCCCGATACCTACGCCGCCTATGGGCACGGTTG
>SLFT01000526.1 GCA_007124105.1 Candidatus Hydrogenedentota bacterium
ACACAAGCAAGCGCGTCATTGTCCAATTTTTCAATTGAACGGCATATTTCTTCTCTCAAATTCATTCCGTAACTCCAGCCTGCAAACGGCTTATACTTTGTGGCGCCAGTATACTTGTTTTTTCTGTTGATGTCAAAGATCGGCGGGACAATCATAGCTGTTACAGGTTATGTTGAGAATTGAAATTGGCGCGTTGTACTGCTATGATGACGCTTCGTGTGTTGGACGTTAGCGTTGAGCACTGGATGCAAACACATCGTTTTGCGCTGTCTTGTGCATAGGCGCTTTGCCTATGAATTACAGGCGGCGCACACTATGTCGTTGCGGTATAGGACCAATCAAGGAAGGAGAGACAATGATACGCTGTACTCGGGTTATCTTTGTGTTGGCGATAGTAATCTCAGGCGTATTTTCCGGATGCGTTACCTTTCAGCCAGGCGCGCCGCGTGGCGGTGTTGACGTTATCGCCCATCGCGGTGCGAGTCATGATGCGCCGGAAAACACATTGGCGGCGTTTGAATTGGCCCATGAGATGGGCGCGGACTGGTTTGAGCTGGATTGTTATCTTACCCGCGATGATGCGGTGATCGTGCTTCACGACGACACGCTGGATCGCACCACCGATGGCGAAGGCCCCATTGCCGAATGGGAACTTTCTGACTTGCGCGCGCTGGACGCGGGATCATGGAAAGATGCGCGTTTCGCCGGTGAGCCGCTGCCCACGCTGGGTGAGGCGTTGGAACTGGCGAAGCGTCGTATTGGCGTGTATGTGGAAATTAAGAACATGGCGGACGACGGGGCGTTGATGGCGCAGCTGCTTGATATGGCCGCAGACGCGCCCGTTATGACGCCCGCGTTGTCCCGTGGGATGCTGGCCGCCATTGAGGCGTCGGGTACGCGCAACCTGCCTTTGACCCGCAACGCTATTGCTGCAATCCGGGCGCGCGGTATGGAGCGCGGCGTGGTCATTCAGTCCTTCTCGCCCATTGTGTGCGCCATAGCGCGCCTTGAGGCGCCCGACATCCGCGTCGAATTACTCTCGGGCGTAGAAGCGGACGATCACGCCGCCTGGGAACAGGTATGCCGCTGGCTGTTTCTGTTGGATTTGCATGGGCTGAACCTGAACGCCAAAGGCGTTACCCCCGGACGGCTCGCCGCCATTCAGGGGGCCGGGAAAACGGTTGCGGTATGGACGGTGAACGACCCGCCGGCGATGCGGCGCTTCGCCGGTTGGGGCGTGGACGCCATCATCACGGACCGACCGGATGTCTGCCTGCGCGTACTGAAACGGTGAGATGCCCGGGCTACGGCAGGAACGCGATAGCGGTCATATCATACTGCCAAATCCGGCCGCCAAGGGCGATGCCGTTGACATAGCTGACGGTAGGCGTCAGGTACATGCGCCGCAGCGCGGTTTCAGAAGCGGTAAGCGTACCGTTCGGCGTGGTTCGAAACAGCAGCGTGGCGTCGCCGTCCATCGAGAAAAGATCGGCCACGAGGAACAGGGCATACAAGGGCTCGAGCGCGCCTTCTTCCGCGAGCATGATGGCGGCCTCGAGTACCGCTTCCGCGTTGACCAGCCACAACACGCCCAGATAGGCCAGAAACGCGTCCGGTGCGCCGCTCAACAGTATGTTGGGCGGGGTCAGCTGCGCTGTGGGGGCATCCGGCATCGCGGCGGCCAGACGCATGACAACCGCCGCGCGCTGCGCCAAGTCGCCGCGCGTTGGCAGCCGGGTTGCGATCACTGCCCGCATCACCTGTTCCAGCGCCATGAGGGTAAATTCCGGCACGGGCGGCTGGGGCACATACGGGGGCTGTTCGGACATGTCGCGCATGATGTCCAGTTGCATAAGCGGCATGTCCAGCGCCATACCCGGCAGCCGCAGCGGCGCGTTGGCCGCGCTGATTTGAATCGCATCAGGCACAAACAGCGCCGCGACGCCGTGGAGCGCCGGTGGGATCGCCTTGAACAGGCTTTCCAAACTGTTTTTGTGGGCTTCAGACAACACATCGCCGTCAAAGAGCCAGACTCCCTCCGCGGCATTGACAAATCGCGCTGTATTTGTTGGCAGGATCAGCCAGCGATCAATAACGCGTTCTCCTTTGAATACGCCCAGCGTAATGCAGCATTGCATTGCGTCCGCAACCGCCTCCGGCGGCGACAGGCTGTCGGCCCGCAGGTGTTGCGCCACCGGGACAGGCCGTCCCTGGAGTGCGTCGTCAATGCCGTTGGCGACGGACGCAACGATGGTTTCCTGGTTGGCCGTGTAGATTTGTTCGAGGAAGAGCAGGGCCGCCGCGGGCGCGGCAACCCCCTCGGCAACATTTTCCCAGTAGAACCGCAGGGCCGCCGCCGAAAATGCGCCCGCAAAGCGGGCCATGCGTTCCGGGTCGCTTGTACCGTGGACAATATGCGCTTCCAGATTGGAGGCATGGTATTCGGTGAAGGGATGAGACGTGAAGAAGGCGTCGAAAGTATCCACCCGCGCGGCAATGTCCACGCTCTCGCGCATTACCAATTCGCGCAGGTATTCTGATTCCTGCGTCATTGGCGCAGCGCCCAGTTCAGCGAGCGCTTGCAGCAAACGCTCGCGCTGTTCCGCTTCCGTGGCGTCGGAAACGGCGGCGCTGACGACTGACACCGCCAGGAACAGTATTGCCAAAACCTTCATGTACCCGCCCTTGTTTGTGGGCGCCCCATTACACACGGGGGCCTGATTACACTTATCAAGTAATAACGCGCACCGTGTCGCAACGACATACACCCAGAAATGGCGGCTGGAGCGTTATTGACAGTCATCACGGTTTGAATGCGTGCCCGGTTATACGCTCGTATTCCTCCCACGACTCGAATTTGTGGTCGCGTTCGTCCAGGCTGATCCGTCGAAACAGGTCGGCCATGGTTTTCACACGAGGATAATAGACGAAATATTCCGTGTCAATTTCTTCATCTTCCCATTCGGGATGGTCCACGACCGCCTGGGCGTACTCGCGCTCGGCGTGGCTCTCGAAGCGGGCATTCATGTCGAAAGACCAGGCCGGGCGCACACGATACATGATACGCGTGAGAAAGTAATACCCAAAGGCAAGAAAACGGGGCAACAGGAAATGTTTGAGAAAACGCCGCTTCATCCCCTTCTGCCGCATTAAATCTTCCAGGATAAACATGTGCCATTGCTCATTGTCCTGGGATTTTCTGCCGAGCTTTATGTGATGCCAGGCCCGGTCGGACTCGCTCTTCTCTGCAAAGTTTGGATTTGCATAATCACGGGTAAGCCGCAGATACGAGCCCACCTCCCATGCCCAGTACGGATAACGGGCAAGAATTTCAATGACAAGAAACTTATCTATTTCCCGCGCTTTGCCGTATATCAGGTCCATGGCGACAAACATACAGCGCAGAATCAGATTGGCATGAAGCCCCTTATCTTGAAGGGTCTTCTCCCATTCGGCCTTTAAATCAACCTCTTTGCCGATGGTATATTCAAACTTCGACATGGGGACACTCTCCTGTGATACAGCCTGTTATTATTGGTAAAGGTTGCCATAAAGAAAAGCGTAACACCAAGCGCATCATGCTGAACTCGTGCGACGCTGTGCCTGTCGCTTTGGTTATCCCACTAGCGATTCATCGGTTGCGGCGGCGCGCATCACGGCAACGATGCTCGGGCGTGGGTTCCCCTGATTATACAGGTCGAAGCGGAAACCGGCCTCTATTTCGTGGCCCTTCATTGTACAATCGGAATCCATGAAAACCGGTCCTTTAAATGCCGTATCAAGCCGCACCGGCTGGTCATAGGAAAAATCCTGGACATGTGCCAGGCACCGGCCCAGGCACCACATGCCGTGTACGATATCGCGCTTAAATCCGAACAGCTTGGCGAGGAGACGCGACACGTGAATGGGGTTGTAGTCGCCGGTGATTTTCGCGTAGCGCTTACCCATGTTTACCGGAACATGCCACTGCGCCTCGAGGGTCGGCTCTCCGAGTTCGTCAAACTGCGACCAGGGGTGCGCTTCGCCGGGCTTGCCGAATTTTCGTCCTCGGAAGATGTAGGAACTGACGCTCTCCCATACACACTCGTCGCCAATACGCAGTGTGGTGGTTATGTCAGTTTCCAAGCCCGCCTTGAGCGTCCTTGAATCACTAATCGCGCAGGTGATATCCGGCTTCTCCGCTTCTTTAATGGGTCGCTTCTGCACAATGTGAATACGCGAATGCACCGCGCCCAGGGCGGAAGCCGGGAACCGTTTGTCCGTAAGCAGATGTATATGCATGGACGACGTCAACACATGCGGATACAGCAAGGGCAGGTTCCCATCGTTGCCGATGCCGCAGGCTTCGCGATAGGCTTGTATTGTATCAGCCGGGTCGGTAGTCTGCGGGAGGCGCGCTTCCAACGAAGGGATGTTGTCGAGTCCGGAAAACTTATGGCGTCCCGGCGTAAACACGTTGAAGTAGGCTCTTCCAAGTGCTGGTTTTTCTTTAAAAGTGAGAATCGTATCCACTGGTTGCTGTCTCCTGTTTGTTGTAGTTTACCAAGTGCAGGAAACCCTACTATATACCTTTACGAGAATAAAAGTAAAACGAATAAGCTTTTTCAGTTGCCGCGCCAACTGAAAAACTTCGTTGGACTAAACAGGTGGCGCCGCCCCCGATGGACGGTATTGACCGTATTGACGGGGATGAACGTGACTGACGG
>SLFT01000461.1 GCA_007124105.1 Candidatus Hydrogenedentota bacterium
AAAATCTTCTTGCTTAAATACATGACGAATAGCGACGCTTCCCTCGCCGCCGCGCATGTGTTCGCGTATTTCCCGCTCCATCTCTGATGACTTGCGAATCATAAACGGTTCCTTTTTATGTGTGCATAAGGAAGTGAAACCCTTGTTACTGTTTGCAGTATATCATGTCGGTAAGGAATAGGACTACTCGAGAATCTATATGGCGAAGGTCTGACTTAACGTAAGATTCGTGTACGCAGCAGAAGTTGCACGGTCATGGAATGTGAATTGAAACCGTAGCCGCCGCCACAAAACGAATAAGCTTTTTTGTTTCCGTGCCAACTGAAAAACTTCGTTGGGCTAAACAGGTAATATAGAAAAACTCGGCCCATTTCTTAAACTGCCCGATTACGAGTGCAAGATACGAGCACGAAAAACGAGGCGACGACCTTCGTGCTCGTACTCGTGCTCGTGCTCGTCAATCGTAATCGAAACTTTGGATCACGCCATTTCTTTGAAGACAATCCCCGCACCGAGGGGTGGCAGGCTCGCAATGACGAGTGAGTGATCTATGTTTTTTTAGAATAATGGATGGGCATAAGGGATACGCTGGCGCGTAGTTGTGGGCGTGGTTCATGTTGACATATACTTAACCAGTATGCAAATTCACATGAGGCTATGAAAACCATTTCGTTAAGCAATTCGTGAATCGGCCATAAAGATGAAATAGTGGACAATGAAACGACGCAGCACCATATATGATATTGCCCAGGAGGCGGGCGTATCGGCAAAAACTGTCAGCAAAGTGCTCAACCACAAGCCCGGCGTTGGCGCTGACACGCGACGCAGGATTCAAGATATTATTGTGACCATGGGTTATTACCCCCATTACGGCGCCCGTACGCTGCGCGGGCAACGTCGCAATTGCGTGGGCGTCACGGTTGCGCCGCCGCTCGAGGTTGTGCCGCTAAGCCAGGATTTTCTTCTATGGCTGTTTGCCAAATTGTCGGAAGTATTTTCGTCGCAAGGCGCGTACCTTGCCTTCGACATGGCGCCGCGCCTGGGCAAGAACGACGTTGGCGATTACGGACGCGGCGTATGGGAACGGCTTTACGACGTATGCCTGATTGTCGGTCCTGTTCCCGTAAACGACACGATATTGCCGCGTATTCATACCACGGGCATGCCCTATCTCGTCATTGGCAGACTGGACGCATTGCCGGAATGCAGCGCCGCTCATGTTGACTTTCAAGAGGGCGCGTATAAAAGCACCCGTTTTCTGCTTGAACGCGGCCACAGGCGCATCGCCCTTTTGTCGGCCTTCGAAGGATATCAAGCGGGCCTGGACCGTGTACGCGGCTATGAGGAGGCCCTGCGTGAATACGGTGTGCCTTTGGACCAAAGGCTCATACAGTATTTTGACCCGACACAAGGCCGTTTGCCGGATGTATTGGCAACGTTATTGGCGCCGCCTGGCGTAACGGCACTGGTTGAATCAAGCGTAAGCGAGGACAGCGAGGCGTTGTATCAAGCCGCCGCGCAAACGGGCCGCGCTTTTGGGAAAGAATTGGAGTGTGTTGTCTGGACATACATGAAGGACGCCGCCGTATTGCCCGAGGCTGCCGCTCATCTCTGGGCGCCGGTGCGCGAGTCGGCCATCGAAGGCATTGAACGCCTGGCGCGCTGGGCCAACGGAGATATCGAGGGGCCTATACACGTAAACTACAAGACCGTACTTACCGATGCCGACCACCATCTCGCGGTACAGAAACCAAAACGTATATTTGATTTGCTGTAGCTGTGTTCCGTACGCCATGGCAAGGGTAAAATGTTTCGGCTAAAACGCTTTACTGGAATCCAATAACAGCGTAACCGGACCGTCATTTACCAGAGACACCCGCATATAAGCGCCGAAAGACCCGGTTGCAACCGTTATTCCATTATTGTCGCGCAAGCGCGCGACGACGCGCTCGTACAACGGTACGGCGGATTCCGGTGGCGCGGCCCTGACAAAGGAGGGGCGGCGACCGCGGCGACAGTCTCCGTGCAGGGTAAATTGCGAAATGACCAGCGCCTGTCCACCCACATCTGTGAGCGACAGATTCATCTTGTCGTTATCGTCCCGGAAAATGCGCAACGCAGCAATCTTATCGGCGATATAAACGGCGTCGCTATCCGTGTCCTCCTGTTCAACGCTCACAAGCGCCATGATCCCGCGTCCAATTTCGCCAATTACAGTATTGTCAACGGAAACGGACGCATGAGACACCCGTTGTAAAACAGCTCGCATGACATACATTTCCTTTTCAATCGCAGTACACAGCAGTTGGAGTATGTTGTTCACGCTTCAGCGTACTGCATTGTTCGGGCGCCTGGTGTTACTCTGCGCGCTAAAGCGTGAACGAAATACAAGAAGTTAAAGTATGTTATTCACGCTTCAGCGTGCTGCATTGTTCGAGCGCCTGGTGTTACTCTGCACGCTAAAGCGTGAACAACATACATAGCGAATCTTCCTCTGGGTTGTGAGATGCGCCCACACTGGATTCTTCCGCATAGTATACGGCCATTCGTCATAAGACACAAGCGTCTTGTTCAGGCATCCGCGGCACCGGCCTCTTCGATAAAACAGAGCATCTGCTGTTTCATCGGGTCGGCATACAGACGCGCGCGCGCGCCAGGGCTCATGTCTTCAACGTGCAATAGCCGTATCGTGTCCGCAAAGGGCGCCGCCTCTGGCAGCACATGGGTGAGATGGTTGGGCGCTTCGTGGAAGAACCGTCGGGCAAGGATGGTGTCTGCCTTGTCGGGAAAGAGTGTGAGATAGAGCATGTCCATTTCCACAATCTCGCTGAAGAAATGGGTGCCCAATGACACATCGGGCACGAGGTCTTCGCGCATGGCGACGATCTCGCAAAGCGTACCGATGGTCTCGATCTCCGCAAAGGATACAGGAACGCCAAGCGACGGCGTCGTAGTGCCCCAGCGTCCAGGTCCGAGCAGCATGGTATGCGGATGCCTTCGTATGGCCTCGGAATGGGCCAGTTCGCCAATGAAACGCGCCACCTGACGCCGTTCCTGCATGGGCAATTGCCCGTATGTTTCCGGGTTCACAAAGATAAATCGGTCCACCACATCCGACCGGGGCTGCCCGATAACCGGCCCGGACGAACGCAGCATGATTTGCTCCTCTGCGATATTTTCAGGAAGCGCCACAGAAACAGCGTCGCCCTTTACCTGTAAGGGGCGACACTGAACGATATTGATGCGATACGTTTCATCGGAGATAAAATTAACGGTAAATTCGATGTCCACCGGATACTGGTACGCTTCCTGCAGGCATTGCAACCCTGTCCGCATGTCCGCGACAAAAGAGGTATCGCTGACAAGTTTGCCAAAGTTGATGAATAGCGGCGAACGCGCGGTCCGTCCTTCGCCGCGCTGGCGTCGCTCGAACTCGGTATCGCGGGAGGCGAACAGACGCCAGGGCCGGTCGCCCCCGTCGCCCATGCGCCTGAGCGCCTCCGAGAAGTCCATACTCGAGAGGTGATTCGCGTTCAGATCAAGCAAGTCCACCTTACGTTGCGCATAGGTGTGTCCCGGCGCGCGTCCGCTTTCCGGGGTGCGTTCCGGCGCGTTGAGCGCGATAATACGCGTATAATCATCGTCGGAGCGGTTTACGGCGCGGGTGCCCAGTCCGAAGACAAGTCGCAGCAGCCCGGCATGGGGATCAATATCCTCGTGCCATACATAGGGGTTAAAGGAGAATCCGACGCCCGCAATATCTGGCGCAAATAAGTCGTCATGCCGCATTCCCGACACGCGTTGCACCAGCAACCCCATCTGCTCTTCACGGTCGAGCAAGCCGTGACACTTGCGGTAGGCCAGCGCCTCTTCGCTCATGGCGCTGGCGTACACGGTGCGCATGGCGGACTTGAAATCTTCCATCCGCTGTTGAAACGAGCCCTGGTTGGCGCAAAACACGCTTTCGTACTTGCCCGCAAATGAGTTGCCGAAGTTGTCTTCCAGCAGCGAACTGGAACGAACAATAAACGGCGAACAGCCAAAATAGTCCAGCATTCGCGCCAGTTCATCCTCTACTTCGCGCGGAAACGCGCCGGTGACAATGCGTCGTCGAATCTGTTCCGCGCCGTCGAGAAAATCGCTGGCCATCTTTTGACGGCGGCGCATCCACCAGCAGCCGTTGCGCACCAGGTAGGTATAAAACACATCCGCGCCGATATAGAAGCTGTCGTGCCCCTCCAGCAGCGTACGCCAACGCGCGCCGCCGCGTTGTTTCAGAATTGCCTGGGCAAGCAACATGCCCACGGCCTTTCCGCCAATCATGCCGGTCCCGATAATGCGTCGGCCAATATCAAGCAGGTCTTCCAGATTCAAATAGACGCGCGCCAGGGCGAGCACACGCTCATCTCGTGAAATAACCATGCGCAGCAGACGTTCAAACAAATCGCGCGCCTCATCGCTTTCCCGCGCTTCTGGCGGTCCGAGCATCAGCTCCTGTGTTTGCAGAAACGTCTTGTTCCAGGTATCCAGCGGCAACACGGCGCACCCCACCGCGGAAGGCGGCGCGTAGCGCAGTATGCGCGTGATGGTGTAACTCGCTGAAATCGGCGTGAACGCGTCGTCTCGCCACTGGTGCAGCGTATGCATATCCGGTGAAAAACGCTGCTGCGTCTTCACTGGC
>SLFT01000222.1 GCA_007124105.1 Candidatus Hydrogenedentota bacterium
CGGTGAAATTGCCGATGAGGCGCGGATGCAGGCGACTATTATCAACGAGGACGACGATCCGGTGACGTGGAGTATTTCCAGGCCAACTGGGGCGCGGTGGCTAGAACTGTCTGATGAGGCGGGTACGCTCGATGATTCCGTAACAATCGAGGTCATCGTAAACCCTGTAAATCTTAGCCCTGGCGTTTACAGCGCAAATCTTACTGTATACGCCGGCAATGCGTCTCGAATATTGCGCGTTTCTCTGACGCGGCCTGTTGATGAAATCCCCGATGCGTTGCAGGTGGAGCCGCGTACAATTGCGTTTGGCGCCTCGCGCCTTACGGAAGATGTTACGCTCTGGAACGAGGGTGATGGCCTGGTTGACTGGGACATAGACGACGCGACGTTCCCGCAGTGGTTGCAGGTTACGCCGCTTGCCGGAACCGTTGGCGGCGAGACGGTCCAAATTGTTCGTGTTGCTGTTGATCGCGAACTGGTGCCTGATGACGAGGATATTTTCGTATATACCATCGGCATTAATTCCTCTGTTGATAATGATCCTGTTGAAGTGCGCGTTACCGTGACGCCGCAACGGTTCCCGGGGATACAAATTATTGGCGATGGCGTTGACAACAATGATGTACCTTATGTTTCCGTGAATTACGACAGGGACCGCGCGACATTTGTCATAAGAAACAATGGGAATGCTGAATTGAACTGGGAAATTCCGCCTGAAGGTCAGCCCAGCTGGATTTCAAGTATTGCGCCCCGAAGCGGACAGATAAAGCCTGGTGGACAGCAACAGGTTACAGTCAGCATTAATCGCAGCGGTCTGGGGCACGAGTCCGTCTATACCACCTTGCAGGTGCGTTCGAACGATCCCGAAACGCCGACAGCCCGACTGGATGTCAGTGTGCTGATGCCTGTAACCATGTCCATAGTTACTATCGCTGGCGGCAGCAACCCCAGCGTACTCAACTATGGCCTGTATGACTCGACTCAGGCGCTTTACGTGGCTAATTTGGGTACGCCC
This sequence comes from Candidatus Hydrogenedentota bacterium, assembly GCA_007124105.1. Taxonomy (GTDB): domain Bacteria; phylum Hydrogenedentota; class Hydrogenedentia; order Hydrogenedentales; family CAITNO01; genus SLFT01. Next base: position 1,016 of record SLFT01000222.1, read on the forward strand.
AATTCCGAACTGCGTTTTCTCATCCGATCCAATCACCCGGACTGGATACATATTGAGCCGAGCACCCGACCCGGTGATCCGCCCATGAGTCTGGGGAGATTGCCGGCCGATGAAGACTTATATTGGGAACGGCTTGATTGGCGGCGTTTCACTGTATCAATTGATCGCGGGCGCGCGTTTGAAGGCGCCAGAGCCGTGTTGACCATTGAAGCGGTGAATTTGCCCAGCAATGCGTTGCCTGTTGAGCCGGTCGAAGTTCCAATTACGTTTACCATCCCCGAATTGACGCTCGATTCCGGACTCACACGAACATGGCCGCCGTCCATACTGCGTTTTGTCATGGTGCCCCGTGACCGGGCGCAACGCACGTTTCCCGCTTTCCAGGACGACCCAGCGCGCGAGCGAATGCTTCGCCCGCTCAACAATATCAGGGGCGAGATATACGAAGACGGTGTTCCCCTTGAAATGACGGAAACAAACGTGTTTGTCAAGAAAGAGATTATTCGCTGTTCCGTGATGATTATGTTGGACTATTCCGCCAGCATGGCCGATGCGGCCTATAAACTGACCCTGGGCGATGATCCTGCGCTTGATCCCGGAGGACGCAGCCCTCTTGACGCGCTCTATATCCAGACGGTGGGCGAAATGTTAAAAGAGTTTCCGGATGACTATGCTGTCGGCATCGCGGTGTTTAATGAACGACGGTTTCAGCCAGGGGTCAGTAGTCTGCGCGCCGTTACCGGAGCGCCTGATCCCGCCCATCCGCAGGCCCAAAATGTGCTGGTGAGGGACAAGGCCATACTGGAATACCGGATTGAGAATACGGATGTTGTGGACTATGGCGCTACGCCGTTGTATTGCGCCATTCTCGACGCCGCCGCCGAACTGGTTGCGTCCGACAGAATGTTGCCTGATTACGATGGGAACGCTGAAAGAATCCTTGTTGCGCTGACTGATGGCCGTGTGACGACGCCGCCTGAGGAGCGTCCTATTACTCATCCCTACCCGGAGGATTGCAGTACGGATGTTGTTGAAGAAACTCTGCTGGACAACTATGTGCGCTTCTATCCCATTGGCTTTGGTATTGATGTGTCGCCTGCGGCGTTGATTGATTTTAGCCAGGAAACCGGTGGTTTCTTTTACAATACGCGCACCCAGGTGATTGACGGTAGTTTTGACGCCTTTGATGATCCGATAACAGTGCCGCGCCTTGATGATCTTCTGGATATTTGTACTTCCGGCTCGGAAAATCCTGATGCGCGCTCCCTTCCCGAAGATTTGCAGTCGCACGTTGTACTGCGTTATGTAACGCTGAATGAGCAGGATAGCATGAGTGTCAGGCTGGACGCTGTTGTTGAGGAGGTAGACCCCCCCGTTCGCACATCAAGGACGTATGATGCGACCGATGACGTGGGTACGATGGACCCACCCTCTATCATTGCGGGCGATGTGCGTCTGGGTCAGATAGCCATGCGAACCAATGGCATCCAGGATGACGGCGCGGCAACGGTTCGGGTTTATGTGGATTATGCCCCGCGCAACATCGGGGAACTGCAGTTCCAGATCACAAGCGATCTGCCTATTGACAACGTAACACAGGTTTCCGAAGCTCATGGCGGTATTACCCCTGCTACCGGCTGGGACCTGGAGGTTGGGGCAGGCGGTGTTATTACGTTAACATCGCGAGACCGACCGCTGTATTATGGCGACTGGGGGAACCTCGTTGATATTGCGTTCGTCAATGCTGTAGCGCCGTTTGACGTGGGCTTTACCATGCTCTACCCCGTGTTTGATCCGGAAGACTACCTGTCAGGCGACGGCAAATTTTTTGCCTATCCCAGGGGTTCAGCGGAACGTCCCGGTGTTATGGAGGTGGGCTATGAAAGCGGCGCTAACTTGTGGTTCCCACATCCCGCTTTCGAGTTTACACCACAGGTGGACAACCAGATAGTCAATGCCGACGCAGACAGCGAAGTCGGGTTGACCTTGTGGGCCCTTTGCGGCGAGTATCTCCCAAACTACACTATTGAGTGGGAAATAGAATATACTGGCGATGCGTTGCCGGGTTCAACGCTTGTGCAGCCGCCCTTTAACTTTACTGGCGTAAACGCCAATGTTATCCCGCCTTTAGGTTGGATAGCCTGGCCGCGAATCGGCGTGGGAGCGTTCGAGGCGCCAGGCGTTGCCGCTCCAGGTACGTATAGCGCGGAGTTTTATATCGTTGTCAGGCATGTGAGGGATGTTTTTCTATATCCGCCTAGACATGCGCGCGCCTATGATCCGCAAATACAGTTGCGGTATGGCCCCTATTACTTGCAGTATGAAGTAAATTAAGCAATAACTCGAATGGTTTGTATCGCTCCAGGAGAGCTTGTGGCGGCGTTAGGTCGGCAAGAAGAGATAGCGGCCTTTCAGGCGCGACGCTGTAGCCATATCTATCAGCAAGAGGATGTTAGTAAGTTTGGAATGCTTTTCTCGCAATAGTGCGCTAACGCTTTGGTGTTATTGTGAGCGGTAAGAAGTGTTCACAGGCATTAACATCCTTGATTCAACCAAGGACTGCATTCTGTCAAGAATGTGTTGCTGGGCACTTAAAAGTGTGCTCGCAAGTTACACTGAAAATAATCGGGCCAGTGCTTGTTATACAATCCGCACAACCTGATAAGGAAAGGCGTAAAGGTGGACAACAAAGATTTTACGATGGCATTGTTTGTACCGGGCATCTGGGTGGCCTGGCTGCTGTTTAATATTGTGTTTACGCTGGCGTCGCCGGTACTGTTTTTTATTGCGCTGTTCAATGAACATACCCCGCTTTCGTTAATCATTCACTTGATAGAAGGTGGGCTTGAAGATGTAGATTTTGAATAAAGGACGTAACTGACCAGCATGATGTCGTCTTAACGCAAAAGGTTAGATTCCGTAGGGTGGGTGAAGCGAAGCGGAACCTAATACAATGATGCCGTCAAGGGGTTCTGCAGGCAGTTAAGGACAAAGAAAGGGCTGATTTAATGGACGATAAAAGGTTGGGACTTGCGTTGTTGGTGCCTGGGCTATGGGTCTCGTCAATAGTATGGTTTGTTATCTATACCCTTTTTTCGCCCGTGTTGTTTTTTGCCATGTGGTTCAGCCCGTCCCCCCAGGAAATCATAGACCAAATCTTTGGGGCGCTTCCCTTCGAGATCGAGTTTTAGAGGTAAGTTATGACTCGTCCCGCATGGGGGAAACGCGTAGCGGCGCTGGTGTGTTATGCGGGGCTCGCGCCGCTGGTAGCGGTCTGGCGGCGAAAGAAACGATCGGAATACATCTCGGTACATTGCAGCCAGGCGCTCGTCCTCTTTGCCTTCCTTGGTATAATCGTTGTTCTTGTATCGGCGCTGGTTCTCATCTTGTCCTATGGAATGGTTCATCATCGCCAACTTGTGGAACGCTGGCCCTCTGAGGTGTGGCTGTTAAGCCTGGGCCGGAAACTGCTGATTGTATGGGGTGTATTCTGGGGGTATGCGCTGTTTCGCGCATTGCGTGGCTCGGCCAGGCCGGTTCCGTACATGTCGTTTGCTCTGCGCTGTCAATGGCTGCAACGGGCGGGCGCAGCCTTTCTTTGTGCTGTCCTGCTGACGTTACTGGCGTTTATTCCTGTAATCATCATGGCGGAATCATTGGTTACAG
>SLFT01000469.1 GCA_007124105.1 Candidatus Hydrogenedentota bacterium
CGGACGGATTCCTGCTCAGGAAGTTTCGCGCTTAAATTTTCAACGGTAGCGTTAAGCGCTGCGATGGCCTTCTCCTTGTCCTTCAGGACGCTTTCAAGGCCTTCCAATTCAGCAATACGCGCATCCTTCGCTGCGGCCTGTTCCAACTGCGATTCCAGATCGGCAATTCGGTTATCCTTCGTTGCCGCCTGTTCCAGCTGCGACTCTAGCGCGGCGATTCGGTTATCCTTTGCTCCGGCCTGTTCCAACTGCGACTCAAGCGCAGCGATTTGGTCGTCCTTCGCTGCCGCCTGTTCCAACTGCGATTCCAGCTCAGCGATTCGAGTATCCTTCGCTGAAGCCTGTTTCAACTGTGACTCCAGCTCGGCAATACGATTATCTTTTGAGGCCATCTGCTGTAGTTGGGATTCCAGTTCAGCGATACGTGGCTGGTCTTTAATGGCTTCCTCAAGTTTAGATTTCAGGTCGGCAAGGGAGTGCTCATATTCAGATAAGTCGCTCGCAAGAGAGTCAATGTCCTCGGTTGCTTCCGCAGCCATGTTAGCCGCGTTGTTTGCAGCCGCATCCACTCCTGCCGTAGCGGGCTGCTCCTCGCGCTTTGCGTTAACATTCTTGAGTGCAGCCCGCGCAGCCGCCAACCGACTATCGAGATCATCAAGATCGCTGAGCAACCCGTTGAGTCGCCCAATGGCATTTTGCGCCTCTGTATCCATATCTCGTTCCTTCTCGCTTTTATAAACGCTCTTAAGAACACCATCTGCCTGCTATGTGTCATTATATAAAGTTTTTACACCACACGCAAATAATATCCGTCGGACGCGCCCCCTTATTTTTTTGTCGGGCGTGAGTGGATACTCATTCCATAATAGTCTTCAGCCGCCTCAAGCATTACTTCGGACAGTGTGGGATGGGTGTGTATTGTATTGACAATCTCCGCCACGGTGGCTTCCATACTCATAGCCAGCGCGGCTGTGGCGATCATTTCGCCCGCTTCCGGACCCAGGATATGAACCCCGAGTATCTCGTCGGTGCTTGCGTCGCCTATGATTTTGATCATGCCGTCGGTGCTGCCTATGGCATGGGCGCGTCCGTTGCCCGCGAACATAAACCGGCCCGTTTTGACTGTATAGCCCTTTTCACGGGCCTCTTTTTCCGTAAGGCCGACACTGGCAATCTCAGGGGATGTGAAATTGCAGGCCGGCAACACGCGATAATCCATGGCCTTTGCGCCGCCCGTACAGTTGGTAGCCGCCACAATGCCCTCGCTCGACGCGCCATGGGCCAGCCACGTGCGGTCTATCACATCGCCTACGGCATAAATGCCAGGCGCGTCGGTTTCCATGCGATCATTTACGAGAATGCCGCCTCTCTTGCCAAGTTTAATGCCGAGCGCCGGGTTTGCTGCTACCAGTTCAGAATTACATTGCAGACCGATGGCGACCAATACGACATCGGCTTCGACCTTGCCCCCGTGCGCGCCTTCCAACTGCAACACCGCTCCGCTTTTGCCACGTTCGAGTTTTGCGACTTTTGTGCCGGTGCGCACATCCATGCCGCTTTTCTTGAACACGCGCTCAAGCATCTTTGCCGGCTCTTCATCAGACCGGGGCAATACGTTTGCCATCATTTCGATGAGGGTTACATCGGCGCCGAAGGCGTTCCAGATACAGGCAAATTCAGCGCCAAGCGCGCCCGCGCCGATAACGGCAACGCGTCGCGGTACACGCGTCATTTTCAGCGCTTCGGTGCTGCCTATTACCACCTTGCCGTCAAACTCCAGGCCGGGAAGTACAGCGGGGCGTCCACCTGTGGCGATAATAATGTTCTTGGTATGCAGTTCTTCTTTGCCGACACGCACCAGCCCTGGGTTGGGGATATCGGCCTCGCCTGTTTTGACGTCAATGCCATTGGCCTTAAACAACGCTTCGATGCCGCCGGTGTTGACGCCAACCACCTTGTCCTTGCGCTTGAGCAGACGCTTCAAGTCAAGTTTAACATCTTTTATTTGTAAGCCAAATTCTTCCGCCTGTTGCAGTTTGTGATACAGCTCCGCTGTGTGGATAAGTGTTTTGGTGGGTATGCACCCCACATTCAGGCACACGCCGCCCAGATATTTACGCTCCACCACTGCGGTTTTTGCGCCTCGTTGCGCGGCGCGAATAGCCGCCACATATCCGCCAGGCCCGGCGCCAATTACCACGACATCATAGTTTTTCATGACATATTTCCTTATCCTTAGAATGCGGCTTCCTCAAGAATCTCTTTCAAACGTCCCATGAACCGGGCCGCAACCGCGCCGTCAATGACGCGATGATCGCTGCTGATGGTCATCTTCATAATCGGTCTGATATGGATGCCGCCATCAAGAACAACCACACGATCCTTCATTTGCCCCACGGCAATAATGGCGCTGTCGGGCTGGTTAATAATTGCAGTAAAATGGTCCACGCCAAAAGCGCCCAGGTTGGACACGGTGAACGTGTTTCCTTGATAGTCTTCGGGCAACAGTTTTCCTGTCTGTGCTTTTTCCGCAAGTTCACGCGCCGCAGCGCACAATCCCTCCAGCGACAGATGTTGCGCCTTGCGAATAACCGGCACAATCAGTCCGGTGGGCAATGCCACGGCCATGCCGAGATTTACATCGCCGCCCTCTTCGATGGCGTCGCCCCGCCAACGGGCGTTCACAACTGGAAACTCGCGAAGGGCTCGGGCGGTTGCGTACAAAACAAGATCATTGAAAGAAGCTTTGAAGGCTTTATTGCCTGCGCGGAATGCCTTTGCGCCGGACATGTCAACCTCTACTGTTACATAATAATGAGGCGCGCTGAACTTGCTTGCGGTCATGCGCTCGGCAATAATGCGACGCATGGGCGTCAGCGGTTTCATTTCCGCGGTCGGGTCATGCGACGTCGCAGCGGCGGCAGGTGTGGCCGTGGGCTGTTCCAGCGCTCGGGAGATATCCGACTTGGTAATTTTTCCCCCAATGCCTGTGCCATCAATACCGGTAAGCGCAATGCCGGCGTTCTCCGCCATTCGCCTGGCAGTTGGCGTGATCTTCACATTGGCGTCGTCCGCGGCGGCGCGTACATCCGCTTCCATGACACGTCCACTCACGCCGCTGCCGGACAAGGCTGTAGCGTCAACTCCGCTTTGCGCGGCCAATTTACGGGCTCTGGGCGATACGGGCGCGCCGCCCTTATGAACAGCGGTGGGTCGTACATCGTTGGGAACAGGCGCCGGGGGCGCAGATGTTTCCGGCGTTGACGTCACGTCTTCAGCCGGTTCCGCTGTTGGGGCGGCGCCGTAGCGCGAGATATCGGGCAGCGGTTCGTCGGCGGCTCCAACCAGCGCCACCACGGAAAGCACCGGCGCTTCCACGCCTTCCGGCAACAGAATTTTGCGCAATATGCCCGAAGCCGTGCTCTCGCATTCCACTTCCGCTTTATCTGTTTGGATGGAAAATAGCGGATCACCAACTTCGACCGGATCGCCTTCCTGTTTGAACCATTTTATAATCTCAGCCTCTTCAACCGTATTGCCCATCTTTGGCATTACAACTTCCTGCATAAGCCACTATCCTTTGTTGTTTTGAAGTTCGTGGTACGCATTGCAGATTAGCGTACCGGGCATTGTTTCCGAATCAAGTTTACATATTTCGCGCAACACGGCTTCCACGCCGTGGCGCTGCGCCATATCACGCACCCGGCCTGCGCTGGGATCGTCAGGGGCGTCGTATAGGATTGCGGCGGCTGTCGCTGTCGCGATATGTTCCATCGCCACATCCTGCTCCACGCACAACCGCGCCGCGCCAACAAGGCGGTCGTCCGGCCCGAGTTTACGTACTGGATCGCGCGCCACCCGCGCTATTTGATCAGCCAGCGCAGTATTGTGATATCGCGCCACGAGGTCTTCCAGATGCGCCGCGAGTTCGTCAGCGTCCAGTCCACGCTTTTTTGTGAGGGCGGCGCAACTTTCGCGCCCCGCGCCTTCTACCGCGGCGCGTACGGCGTCATCTCGTATCGCTTCGTATATGAACGCGTATCCGCGGCGATATCCGAGATACGCCGCCGTTGCGTGCGTGAGGTTATGCACAAACAGTTTACGTTCCACATAGGCGACGAAATTATCTGTCGGTTTCAGGTGCGTAATGGCGGGAATAGCCCCTTTGAATCCTGCCGCGTCCACAGGCAGTTCGCAATAAGGCTCCACACACACCAATAGCGGGTCCTTCGCCTGTTGTTCCGCCGTCATAACAGGCACCATCCGCCCGATGCTTGCTTCAACAAAGCCGACGTGTTCGTCAAGACTATTGTGATATTGTTCGGCGAGATGTTCCCTGACAAGGCGGCGCATGTAGCGCGATCCGTCTTTTACGTTTTCACAGAGGATAATGTCAAGGGGCGACGCATTTTCATCAGAGAAACGGCGTTCAATACCGAGCGCAATCAGTGGCGCAATATGCGGGAGCGCATTGAGCCCCACGGCTGTTGACGCAATGCTTGCTTGCGAAAGCGCCATCGCTGCGGCTGCCTGATCCCTGCCGTTTATTGCGGACACCTGGTGGACCTCAACACGTGCAGCGCCTTCTTCGGAGACAATATCAATGGGATACGCGCCACGGGTATTCACTGCGTCAACTACGTCGCTGGCAACATCCACAAAGACGGTGTGATA
>SLFT01000227.1 GCA_007124105.1 Candidatus Hydrogenedentota bacterium
CTATATACAGTAACGTTTTGAAACGCCACAATACTTACATGGTGGTGAGAGTTGGATTCGAACCAACGTAGGCGTTAGCCAACGGGTTTACAGCCCGTCTCCTTTAGCCACTCGGACATCCCACCACATTAGAGGTTCTTTTGGGATGTGAACCTATATGGTATCAAAAATTGGCATTGCCCGTCAACCTACGATACAACGCCACAGTTATCCACGTCATTTCGCCGCACACTTATTCTCTTGATCAGCTATCTCTTTGTCCGTTTTCACGTCGTCTGCGGCGCGCTGTATGGCGATCTCGCCAGTACGCACCAATTGCAATATGCCAAAAGGCCGCATCATTTCGATAAACGCGCCCACCTTGCCCTGGGCGCCTGTCACTTCCACGGTCATGGTGTTGCTGTCGAGATCAACTATCTTGCCGCGAAAGATTTCCGCCACCTCGAGCACTTCCCTGCGCTTCCCACTGTTCGCGGCCACGCGGATCATTATCAATTCACGCTCAACAAATAATCGGGCGGTCAAATCTTCAACTTCGATAACGTCAACCAGTTTGTTGAGCTGTTGTGTAATCTGGGACAGCACATTATCATCGCCGCGAACGGTTACAGTCATCCGCGATATAGTCGGGTCCTGGGTCTCGCCAACGCACAAACTCGATATATTATAACCACGCGCGCTGAACATACCCGACACGCGGGCCAATACGCCAAACTGATTCGCCACCAGTACGCTGATAGTATGTTTCTTTTCTTCGGGCATCGTCGCAAATCCTTATTCGTTGCGGCGCTAATTAAAACGGTTCATGGTCCGTTCGACGCCGGCCTCAAGCCAGCACAGCGCCGCCTGGGCCGCATTATCAACCATCTCGGCTACAAGCGGGGCTTCCTCGGGTCGAAACCGCGACAACACGTAAGCACTTAAGTCGTCTATCCGGGTCATGATCTCCGTCCCCACGCCCATGCGCAAACGCGCAAAATTATCGGAACCAAGATGCGCAATAATGGATTTCAAGCCGTTGTGTCCGCCAGCGCTGCCGCCGGGCCGCAGCCTGATTTTTCCCAGAGGCAACTGCGTATCATCCACAAGGACTAATATGTCCTCGGGCTCACATCCAGCGCGCCGGGCAATCGCCGCCACCGCGCGTCCGCTGAGATTCATAAAGGTTTGTGGTTTCACCAGCAGCACCGTCTCACCGACGTAATGCGCCCGCGCGATAGCGCCGTTGTCTTGTATGCGCGTGAAAGACGTAGTTAACTCGGACGCCAGCCGGTCCGCTGCCATAAACCCGAGATTGTGCCGAGTCCGCGCATATCGCGCGCCCGGATTGCCCAAGCCTGCGATTAATTTCACTATAGTCGCTCTTTATGCGCCAGAACGCTGCCACGAACATTATGTTCCTCAACGTATCTGTCGGGCGTTTTTGGACATTGTCGGGCGCCTCGATGCAGTTCCCGACCAGGCTGCTCTTATCATTGACGGGGAACAAGAACGCCGCATCAGCAGCTGCTATTCCTCGTCCACTCTTTCCGGTTCGGCTTCTTCCGCCGCTTCAGCTTCTTCGGCGGCTTCCGCAGCTTCTTCCTCGGCAGTCTTCACAACACGCGGCGCATGGACGGACGCAACCGTAAACTCCGAGTCCGTAAGCACCGTCACATTTTCAGGCACTACAAGGTCGGATACATGCACACTGTCGCCCATTTCGAGGTGCGATATGTCCACCTCCAGATGTTGCGGCGTATCCAGAGCAAGGCATTCGACTTCCACTTCACGAAGCTGTTGGTCAATGACACCGCCTTCGACCACGCCCTTGGAGCGCCCGACCAATACCACCGCCACCCGTGTCTCAATGCGCTGATCCAGGCGAATACGCAAGAAGTCCACATGCAACAAATAGTCCTTTACAGGATGACGTTGTACGGCCTTCAGCAGGGCAGGGCTGTTATATTCCGGCGCGTTGTCGCACTCCAGCTGCACCACGGAATGGGCGCCGCCTTCGACGTGCAGCATTTTTTCAATCTCCTTGCGGTTAACAGAGATGGCCAACGAATCTTTATTATCGCCATACACCACCGCCGGCAAGTTTCCAGCCGCGCGCGTCCGCGCCGCAAAGGCCTTGCGTCCTGTTTCGCGAACTTCTGTTTTAAGCGTGATCAATTGCATTGTTTCATGCCTCCGAATCGGGGTCAGGAAGTAAATAAACTGCTGACCGATTCATCATTGTGAATACGTCGAATTGCTTCTCCCACCAGCGGCGCAAGCGTCAATACCCGTATGCGCGGGTTCTCCTCGGCGCGCCTGGCGAGAGGGATGGAATCACATACCACCACTTCTTCCAACACGGACGCCTCGAGCAAGTCGAGGGCCGGCCCACTGAACACAGGATGCGTTGCGCACGCACGTACGCTGCACGCGCCATGTTCCTTGATGGCTTTGGCCGCCTTTACAAGCGTACCGCCCGTGTCAATCATATCGTCAATCAGCAATGCGTTGCGTCCTTCGACATTGCCGATAATATTCATCACTTCCGACTCGTTCTCGCGCGGCCGTCGCTTGTCCACAATGGCAATTGGCGCGCCAAGCCTCCCGGCAAAGATGCGTGCGCGACCTACGCTGCCCATGTCCGGCGAAACAACGGTCAGGTTGTCCTGCAAACCAGCGTTAATGAAATGATCGCAAAATACAATGTCCGCAGAAAGATGGTCCACAAGAATGTCAAAAAAGCCCTGTATCTGTCCGCAGTGTAAATCCACGGTCAACACCCGGTCGGCGCCGGCTGCGGTAATCAGGTTCGCCACAAGTTTGGCTGTAATCGGTACGCGCGGTTTATCCTTGCGGTCCTGACGGGCATACCCAAAATATGGTATGACAGCCGTGATGCGTTCCGCCGACGCGCGCAAGGCGGCGTCGCAAAACATCAACATCTGCATCAGATTATCATTCACCGGCGGCGCTGTGCTGTTCACAATAAACACATCGTGGCCACGGACATGTTCTTGAATCTGCATGTGGATTTCGCCGTCGCTGAATGAGTCCACCAAGGCGCGCCCGGGCGTAACGCCCAGATGGCGACAAATGCCCTCTGTCAGCGCCTTGGACGCGCCACAGCTGAAAACCTTCATATTACTGGAGAAATCCACAATCGTCTGCCTTTCATATCCCTATCAGACACGCCCGCCTTATGTAAGCAAAATGGCTGGGGCGGCTGGACTCGAACCAGCGATACCCAGATCCAAAATCTGGTGCCTTACCAACTTGGCCACGCCCCAATATAAATCAACCCAAACGAAAAGCGCGGGGGGATGATTTACAGGATTGAAGAGGATGAAGTATAGCAAGGGCGTCGCGCACAAGTCAAAATCGCCGCCGCCAAAAGTTAACGCGCAAATGTGTAAAACGAAGTCCATCCCAGAGCGAGGGGTTCATGCCTCTCCCCTATAATCTTTCTTTTCGTGACAATAATACCAGTTTGAGCGCTGTAACCATGGTTTTAATCATGGCCATGAGACCACCGCGAAATACGGTGTCGAGCATAGTCTGCAGCAATGCATATTTTTCCTTTGAATACGGAAACCAGTATACCTCCAGCATACCGCTGTTGCGGTCAATCAGAATGGACTTGATGTTAGAGAACGCGTGAAGACCTATTTCGCCCTTATACCGTCCAAAGCCACTATCATTCACGCCGCCAAAGGGCAAGGCAGGATTGGCCTGTGTTGCCAGCGCATTGTTAATGGACACATTGCCCGTCGTCAGATGTCGCGCCACGCGCCATGCGCGGTTCACGTCGGCGGACCAGACGCTGGCGGCGAGTCCGAAGGGCGAGTCATTCGCCAGGCGCACGGCCTCGGCTTCATCGGCGAAAGGCGTTACCGTTACCACCGGCCCAAAGGTTTCCTGGCATTGTATGGGCATATCCGGCGCTACATCCACAACAATGGTAGGCGGAAACAGATGAGACCCCGGCTGGCGTTTGCCGCCCGAGACGATGCGCGCGCCCATGCGTACCGACGCTTCGAGTTGCTCCTCGATTTCACGAATCTGGAAGTCCGCGGTCATGCACCCCATGGTCAACGCCAATTCATCATTCTGACCCTTGGGTTCTTGCAATGTAATAATACGCTTGCTTTTTTCTGTAAGCATCTCAAGGAAAAGCGCGTAGATAGTTTCGTGTACAAAAATGCGCTCTACCGAAGTGCATGTCTGGCCGCTGTTCACAAACCCGCCCCACAATGCGCCGTTCACAGCCCGTTCGAGATTCGCGTCTTCAAATACGATCATCGGGTCCTTGCCGCCGAGTTCGAGTTCAACCGGAATTAACAGTTCAGCGGCGCGCGCCATAATCTTGCGGCCTACATTCACGCTGCCTGTAAAGAAAATCTTGGCCGGCTTTTTGTCAATCAGTAAATCCGCTGTACGACGGCTGGCGTAAACCACCTGTAACGCGCCGTCCATGAACCCGCTTTCCGCAACCATCTCCTCAAGTACGTCTTTAAGCGGCGTTTCTTTCGACGGCTTGAGAATGACGGGATTTCCAGCCACAAAAGCGCATATAAACGGAAGCACTGATAAGTTGAATGGATAGTTCCACGGCGATATGATAAGCACAGGCCCCATTGGTTCATAGACAATCCGCGACTTCTTGCCAAGCAACA
>SLFT01000124.1 GCA_007124105.1 Candidatus Hydrogenedentota bacterium
GCGTCAAGAATGGCAAACTACATGGAGTTTACCGCGCCCAAGGGCGCGGCAGGTTGCTAAAAGACTTTGAAAACCACACTGCGGAGCGCATAAAAAACGAAGGGGGTTCTCAAAGCAATCGTATTGTGCATATATACGTTTGGGTCGAAAATCACGTGAATACAGTATGTGACCACTTTTTTTTACATTGTTAGTCAGGTATTTGAAATTACGTTTTCATTGGTAATACACATTAGTAGCAACAGAAACTTGAAAACAGTAGTGTGACCGTGTATCATAGAGGTCATTCGAAACCATAAATCCAAATAATCCGTGTAAAGGTAAACAACGCAATGGAAGCAAAACAGTCTTTTAGTACGTCCGAAGTAGCCAGGTATTGTCATGTAACGGCTGACACCATCCGCAAGTGGGCGGAAGCAGGTCGTCTGCGTGTATTCAAGACACCGGGCGGGCACAGGCGCATTCGTCGCGACGACCTTATACAGTTCATGAAGGATAACGGCACTCCCCTTCATGAGGATTTGTGTAATCCTGGCGTGAAAATTCTCGTGGTGGATGATGAAAAAGCGGTACTCTCAGTAATTCGCCGTTTTCTGGAACGCTCCGACACGCCTTTCCAGATTGAAGTGGCGCTGGACGGTTTTGATGCCGGCCAGATGGTTGCGGGTTTTCGCCCGGATGTCGTTTTTCTGGATTTGCGGTTGCCCGGTATTGACGGCTTTGAGGTGTGCCGCCGCATCAAGCACAATCCGTTGACCGAAGCCACGCAGGTAATTGCGATGACAGGGTATTACCAGGGCGAAGCAGCGCAACGCATCCTTGAGATGGGCGCTACGATGCTCCTTCAAAAACCCTTCACTCCTGATGACCTGCGACGCGCACTTGCCAAGGTTGGCGTGGATGTTTCCTGAGCGTATTTACAGACAATGATTTTTATTGCCCCCGACAAACAATGCGTTGGGGGCATATTTCTTGTCATAAGTACTGCAGGATACGTCATTTTTGTCCAACGTCAGACATCTTGACATCAAGAACGTTTTGGCGTGGTTTTCCGTAAACTGATTTTGCATAAAAGTCCGTGGAGGTCAGGAAGCCTGAACGCGCGTAAATACACGGTCATTGTTCGCGCCTTGTCTGCCTCCTGTAAAGAGGCTCGTGATGAATGCCATGTCGTTTGAAAATGATATAGTAATTGTATCCGGCCTGCCGCGAAGCGGCACATCAATGATGATGCGCATGCTGGAAGCGGGTGGGGTGACGCCTCTGACAGACGCTGCGCGGGCAGCCGATCCGGACAACCCACGGGGCTATTACGAATACGAACCGGTCAAACGTCTGGATGAAGACAGCGCGTGGATGGCGCTGGCGGTGGGCAAGGCGCTAAAAGTGGTGTCATTTCTTCTCGAACATTTACCGGGTGAATACCACTACAGCGTCATTTTTATGGAACGCGCTGTGGAGGAGGTGCTGGCGTCGCAACGCGCCATGTTGCTGCGACGTGTGGCCGAGGGAAAACTTAGCGCAACGGCTGCCGACCACGAACAGCTGAATGAGGAGGACGCGCGCCTGAAGCAGTGCTATGTGAAGCATCTGCGCAAGGTTTCGCAGTGGTTGGCTGCTCAACCGAACATCAGGACATTGTTTGTCGCGCATAGGACAACACTGCAAGCGCCCGGCGCAACCGTCCATGAAATAGTCCATTTCCTCGATAAAGACCTGAACATGGACGCGATGAAAAAAGCGGTGGAGCCGCAGCTGTATCGGCAACGGGCGCATCCCCAGAAACAGGACTGATTTAGCCAAAAACGCTGCCTTCGAAGAGCATGCCGCAGTAGAGACACTTTTTGTGCCGTGAATTGGAGACGCGTCCACATTGAGGACAGCGTAATGGGTGCGCGGTCATTTTGCCGTCGGCTTTTCCATCGCGCAAATCCACTTCCTGTGCCTTCCGCTCCAGCTCTTCCTCCGTGAGGTGAAACCGCTCGGAAAGCAGTTCCCACAAGGCCTGGTTAAGCATGGCCAGACGCTCAACCTGATCACGCAAATCTCGCAATTCAGTACGCGTGGTTGCTGTTGCATTTGCCGCCTGCTTGATAGCCGCTGTTTGTTCCGTCATGTTGCGCATATTGTTCGCAACGCCAAAACCTGTAAAAAAAATGCCGTGCATGGTTGTTCTCCTTTCCGACGCTGTCATCTCAAGCGCCTGTCAAAATTAGCGCCAGATAGTGCGTTGTGGTTCGTGCAGCATGTCCACGCGTGATAATCATGCGCGGAACAAGTTTAGAATACTGGACAGCGACATCTCTGTAAGCATATACTTTTTTCAGATGCAATCGCCACTTTATCAATATACAAGGACGTTATCAACGTGTCTGGGAAAAGTAAGTCAAACAGAGACCGTCTTACCGAACTGCTTGTCGCCATTCGCGCCTGTCGTTTATGTGAACCCAACTTGCCGCTGGGTTCGCGTCCGGTCATTCGCGCGCGTGAAACGGCGCGTATCCTGATTGTCGGCCAGGCGCCTGGGCTTCGTGTACATGAAACAGGCATCCCGTGGAACGACCCGAGCGGCGACCGGTTGCGTGACTGGTTGGGTCTCGACCGTGAAACATTTTACGACGACCGACATATTGCCATTATGCCCATGGGACTATGTTATCCGGGGCGCAACACGCGCGGCGGTGATTTGCCGCCGCGTCCTGAATGCGCGCCCCAGTGGGCTGACGCTGTTCTGGCGCTGCTGCCGCGCATCACGCTTATTGTTCTTGCAGGACGGTATGCGCAACAATGGCATCTCGGCGACAAAATAGAACCAACCCTCACCGAAACAGTTCGGCGCTGGCGGCGCTATGAACCGCGCTACATGCCGCTTCCTCACCCATCATTTCGCAACAACCTGTGGCTGCGCAGGAACCCCTGGTTTGAACAGCATACATTGCCTGTATTTCGGAGGCGTATAGAGGCCATAATGAGCGCGGACGGGAGTGGGGCGCGAAAATGACTGTTGACCTCGCGGCAAGCCCCCGCTATAGTTTTGGCAGACGGCCTTTACTCATGCGGCGTATGACCCAGCGGGTGGCGCGCGGAAGAAATCGTTTGCACAGGGCAAAGACCTTGCCGTGATTGGTAACGATGACATCCGGTTTTCTTCGATATAACGCGTTTACTATGGTGCGCGCTGCCTTTTCCACGGGAACTACCAGCCACGATGGAATCGGATCAGGTTTGTTTGTCAATTCGCCCCGGTTATTGATGTGACGCAGTTCGCTTTCCACAAAGCCAGGATTGATAAGTGTCACGGAGACGCCCAGCTCATCCAGATCGTGATAGATGGCTTCGCCAAGACCGATAACGGCGAATTTACTGGCATTGTAGGGCGATGTCGCAGGTGTGCCTATCATGCCGGCCACGCTCCCGAGCAGCCCCAGCTGTCCGCGTGATTCCTTGAGGTAAGGAAGCGTTGCATAAATGGTATGCAACAGTCCAAAGAAATTGGTCTCGAATTGGCGGCGATAATCGTCAACTTCCAGTGTGTAAATAGGGCCTGTAACCCCGAATCCGGCATTGGCCAGAACGATATCAATACGTCCGTATTTCTCGACCGTCCCCGCAACAGCAGCATCCAGCGCCGCTCGATCATTTACGTCGGCAATGAACGGAGTCGCCTCCCCGCCTTGTGCGGCGATTTCCGCGCATACTTCTTCAAGGTTGTCCGCTCTTCGCGCCAGCAGCGCGAGCCGCGCTCCCTCTCTGGCAAGCTGCCGCGCCGTTTCAGCCCCCATGCCCGCCGACGCTCCGGTAATGAACGCTACTTTGTTCTCAAACCGACGACCCATTATTGTGCCTTCCGCCTTAGTTGGTTAACGAAGCCGCCGTATGTTTTGGCCGGATGCTACGAGAGTATCGCCCTTGATAGTAGCGTCAATGTCCATATTTTGTCCCATAACCGAGGCATTCGCTATTACTTTATTGCCTTGCACACGCCATGTTGCCGGTATCGTTCCTACCATCGGGTGCTGGGCTGTGCCTTGGCCATTTGCGCCAAATTCGACGGTCACCGGTCCATAAGGAGAATCCACCTGCCACGCGGTGCCTACAAGTGTTTCGGCATTTAAGGAAGACCCCGTGTCGCCGCCCTGGCCTGACCGATCCGGCTGGGCTTCCAATTGACGCTGCAGATACTGTGGCGTCGGGCGCGCGGGCGCTTCATACGTCCCTTCCCATACCAACGGCGTTGGCGGGGGCTCCGGTGTTGGCGGAGGTTCCGGCGCAGAAGGGGGGGCAGCCTCAACAGGCGGTGGCGCTTGAACCGGTTGTGTTGGCGGGGGAGGAGCGCTGGCATGTTGCTCTGCGGGCGGAACACCGCGTGTAGCGTTATACAGCATGGGCATGCCAACTGCCGCAATTACGCCCACTGCGATAAGTATTGCAATAATAATTCTCTGATCCATGATACGTCACTTTCCCATACGTTCTTCGCCACGCTTATCCGCAGTAATGCGGAACCGTTTCTGACTATACTTTACAGAAAGCGCGCCATAGTTTCAAACTTTTGTTGGACCGCTTGTGAAGGCAAATGGTTCTCAGAAGGGCTGGTCCAAACTGTCCGGCGCCGGTCGTCAGATTTCTGTTGTGTCTGCATACCCGGGGACTA